>JBAVGD010000123.1:0-4908 GCA_049684635.1 Solirubrobacterales bacterium
GGCGAGCGGAGTGGTCGGCCCCGGCGTCGGCGGGGTGAACCTGATCGGCGGCGGGGGCGGTGCGAGCGCGCCCGCGGCGAAGCAGCGCAAGGTCGCCAACACGCCGCGTGTCGCCCCCCTGACCCCGAGGACCAACCCCACGTCTTCATCCTCTCCCGAAGCGAAGCCAACCCCGGCCAGCGGCAACAAGCAGCGCAGCGGTGGCAGCGCCACCGCGAGCGCGGAACACAAGCGGCACGCGACCGAAGCCGTCGCGTCGCAGTCGCTGGAGTCGGCGGCGGGCGGCTCGGAAGCGAGCAGCGCGCCGGTCGAATCGGCGCCGGTCGCCGAATCGAGCCCTCCTCCTGAATCGAGCGCTAGCAGCTCCAGCTCGACCCCCACTCAAGTCGCAAACCAGCAGTTCGGACCCTGAGAGGCGAGTGATGAGAGACGCGATCCGACAACTGACCAATGTGCCCCGGTGGCTGCCCGTCGCGCTGATGGCGGGGCTCTTTCTCCTCCCGTCGAGCGCCCAGGCCGGCAGCTACATCGTCGCCCAGTGTTCGCCCGGCGTCTACACCGGCGCCGACGACGCGGGCTTCACCGCCTCGACCACCCACTACACCCCGCGCGCGGACTGCTCGCCATCGGCGCCGGGGCTCCAGATCACCCACACCCTCGCCGGCGGTGAAACCGGCACCGTGCAGGGCGGCTTCGGCGCCTGGGTGTGGACGGCTCCGGCGGGCACCTACATCACCGGCGGATCGACGTTCAGCCGTCTGGCGACCGAATCCGGCCAGCACGGCTACCTCGCGGTCTCCCCCGACAGCGGCGGGGGCCTCTCCTACGAGAACCAGAACGACGACCAGGGGCACGAGTCGGGCATCCCGGCCGGCAACTGGCGCTTCCTGGTAGCCCGCCTGGAATGCACGCAGCCCAACGAAGGGAACCGCTGCGTCGGCGCCGCCAAAGGCGCGCACACCTACGTCAAGCAGGTCCGCATCCAGCTCACCGACGTCGTTTCCCCGACCATCTCGATCAGCGGCTCGATGTTCTCGGGCGCCGAACTGCGCGGGCCGCAGACGATCTCGGCGTCGGCCGCCGACCAGGGTGCCGGGTTGCAGTCGGTCCAGGTAGTCGTCAACGGGCAGGGCGCGACCGGCGACGACCTCTCAGGGTCCTGCAATCCGCTGCCGGGGAACATGACCTCGCGGCTCTCGCCCTGCCCGCCGAGCTTCGGCAAGACCTACACGCTCGACACGGCGAAGGCACCGTTTCGAGAGGGCGCCAACTCGATCTCGGTCTGCGCCTACGACTACGCGCAGACGGGAACGCCCAACGCCGCCTGCGAATCGAAGGAAGTCCTCGTCAACAACCTCTGCCCCGGCTCTCCGGTCGGCGGCGGCAACACGATCACCGCCGGCTTCGCGGGCAACCACAAGGGTGAGCGGACCCTGGCTTTCCGCGACCGCGCCCTGATCCGCGGGCGCCTCCGCGACCCGGCGGGCAACCCGGTCGCCAACGCCCAGGTCTGCCTCCAGGGCCACACTGATCTGCCCGGCCGCCCCTTCCACCTGATCGGCACCGCGACGACGAACGAAGCTGGCGGCTGGACGTTCAAGCTGCGCCGGGGCCCGTCGCGGTCCTTGCGGGTCGCCTACCGCTTCGGGGCGTTCCAGACCTCCACCGACCTGACCCTCCACATGCGAACGCGGGTGACGCTTCACCTGAGTCGCCACCGCACCCGCGTCCACAAGCGCATCTACTTCTCCGGGGAGATCGCCGGGCCGAGCTGCGCCCTGCGCGTCGTCGTCATGCGCGGCACCGTGCCGGGCTCAAAGCGGCGGTTCCTAGTCCGACGCGCGAAGACGGACGCGCTCTGCCACTACCGCGCCGCCTACGCTTTCTCTCCGGTGCCGAGGACTACGAGATTCGTTTTCAACGCCGTCGTGCCCGAACAGAACGGGTATCCCTACGTGCGGGGTCACTCCGTACCTCGCTACATCCGAGTGAGGCGGTAATCCACACATGCTCGGATCAACCAAGGAGGACACGCCATGAAGATCAAGCTCAGCCGCCGCTCGGCCGTCGTGGTCGTGGCCGCAATCGTGATGCTCGCGCTGGGTGGAAGTGCGCTCGCGCGGTCGGGTCCGACCGCAACCAGCTCAGCCCACCACGGCAAGATCAAGTACCGCTTCGGCAAGATCGTCGACACCGACACCACCCCCAACGACGGTCAGTTCAACTATGCCAACGGCAAGGCCCGTTGCAAGCACAACGAGCGGCTGATCTCCGGTGGCCTGCGCTGGAACCACGGCAGCATCACGGCAATCGTCGGCCACTTTCAGTTGGTCGCTTCCGGGCCGATCAAGCGGGAATGGTCAGTGACCGCCAGCTCTGACATGGGCGGCGGCGCACGCGCCGATTTCGTCGTCGTCGCCACCTGCGAAACCCGGTAACGACCTAGACCTCGGGGTGTCGTAGGCGTCCCGTTCGGGGGCGCGGGCGAGCCCCTGCCGATCCCCGGTCCCGGCCAATTTCGGCCGAGGCCGATGCAAGTGAGGGCCGCGTTGGACAGCGGAAGTGCAGAGGCACTTCTAGCCAAAGGAGTCCACCGTGGCCCTCGCACTTTTCGTCAAGCTCCAGCTCGCCGCCGTCAGCATCAAACCGAACCCGAGCGGAGGGCCGGGGACGCCGGCACTGGAAAAACTCGTCAACTGGCTCGCCGCAGTGGTCCTGCTCGGCTGCGCCGCCGGGCTGCTGATCGGCGCCGCACAGTGGGCACTCGGCAGCAAATCCAACAACTTCAGCCACGCCTCTGACGGCAAGCAGAAGGTCCTCTACTCGCTGATCGCCGCCTTCGTCGTCGGCGCCGGGGCAGCCCTCATCAACTTCTTCTACACCTCCGGGCAGGCGGTCAAGTGATGCGCTCGCCCACCGAAGGCTCGGCCCCGAGGCGCCGGGCTTTGCTCCTCACCTGCGCTGCCACGCTGCTCGTCGGCTTCCTGGCAGGCCACGCCCCCTCCCCCAGCTCTGGCGGCGACCGCGCCGCAACACCAGCCAAAGCCGGTGCGGCGCGGTCGCTCGCCGGCGTCCCGGTCTCATTCTCCGACTCTCCTGCCGGTGCCGCTCAGGCTGTCGCCGCCTACCAGCGGGCCTTCGCCTCTCCGGCGATCCTGCGCGAAGGGGTCTTGCAGTCACGGATCGAAGCGGTGGCGACGCCCGACTACGCGGCGACGATGCTGGCGGCGAACTCGCCCGGCGCCGAACGCTTGGCGGCGGGACCGATCGGGGCTGGAGTCCGTCGCGGCGTGCAGACGCTCTACTCGGCGATCCCGATCGGCTACCGGGTCGAGTCCTTCGCGCCCGACCGCGCCCGCGTCCTCACCTGGGGCTTCACCCTGCTCGGCAACGCCTCCTCGGTGGAACCGGCTGCCTACTTCGGCCTGACCCACACCGAGCTCGTCTGGACGGAAGGCCGCTGGCAGATCGCGGAAACGCGGGGCGGCTTCGGGCCGACGCCGAGGCTGGCGACGAAGCCGGGTCCGCTCGGCGCCTACGGCGTGATCGACCTGGCGCGGGGGCTTGAAAGCTATGAGCTGGCTCCCTAGATGCCTGGCGGCCGCCCTCCTCGCTGGCCTGCTGGCGGCGCTGATCGTCGTCGCGCAGCCCTCGCCGCCGCCCGCTCGCGCCAACCCGCTCTGCGACGTTGGCAGCGGCCCGGCGGGGGTCGTCACCGAAGGCGTCGGCGCGATCACCGGCGGCATCATCGGCGGCGGCAACCCGGTCGGTGACGCCTGCAATGCGGTCAGCGGCGAGGTGACGGGCGCCGTCACCGCGCCGATCACCGATGCGCTCAAGGGGGTCGGCAACGGGATCTTCGAGCAGATCACCACCTGGGTCGCCGACGGCGCGAGCTGGCTGATTCAGCAGGTCGTCAAGGGCATCGAGGAAACGACGACGCCGCAGTTGACGACCAAGGGCTTCCTCGCGCAGTACGGGCGCATGGCGCAGATCGCGGCGCTGATGGGGTTGGCGATGCTGCTGCTGGCGGTGCTGGAGGGACTGGCCCAGGGCAACGCCGGGCTGCTCGCCCGCGTCGTCCTCATCAACCTGCCGCTCGCCTTCATCGCCACGAGCGTCGCCTACGCGGTCGTGCAGCTGCTCCTCGTCGCCACCGACGGGATGTGCCACGCGATCGCCACTGCGAGCCACGACAACTCCCAACACTTCTTCAAGGCGGCGATCACCGGCCTCGGCGAAGCCGGGGGTGAAGTCGGCAAGGAAGTCGATGGTGGCGCTACTGGTGAACCAGCTGGCGCGGCGGTCGGTCAGGCAGCCGGAACGGTGGAGGTGCCGCTGTTCGTCACCTTCCTCGCGGCGATCATCGGCGCCTTCGCCGCCTTCCTCGTGTGGCTGGAGCTGCTGATGCGTGACGCCGCGATCTACGTCGTCGCCCTGTTCTTGCCGATGGCGCTGGCGGCCTCGATCTGGCCGCGCTGGATGGGCGCCCTGCGCCGTAGCGGGGAGCTGCTCGTCGTCGTCATCGGCTCGAAGTTCGTGATCGTCTCGATCATCTCGCTCGCCGCTGGGCTGGTCGCCGAAAGCGGAAGCAACGTCGAGCACATCCTCGCCGCCTCGGCGCTGATGCTGCTCGCCTGCTTCGCCCCGTTCGTCCTGCTCAAGCTCGTCCCGTTCGCCGAGGGCGCGATGGGCGCCGCCTACGGTCGGCGCTCGGCCGCAGGCGGAGCGGTAAGCGGAGTGCAGATCGCCAGCGACGTGCAGATCCTCCGCAACATGGCCCGCTCCAACTGGGGCGAGTCGGGCGCGACCCTCTGGAACTCCGGCGAGCAGGGCGGCGGCAGCCCCGGACCTGAGCCGGGCGGGCCGGGCCGTGGCGGCGGTCCCGGCGCGGGAGCGGGCGGCGGT
>JBAVGD010000124.1:0-6837 GCA_049684635.1 Solirubrobacterales bacterium
CACGTCGATCTCGACTTCGGTGCCGGGCTCAGCCAGATCGGACCGGACGTAGGCCATCCCGATCCCCACTTCAAGTGAGGGCGAGAAGGTGCCGCTCGTAACCACACCGACCTCCTCAGCGCCCGCCAGGACGGCGTTCCCCTGCCGCGGAATGCCGGCGCCCTCGATGCAAAACGCAGCCAGGCGCTGGGGGGTGCCCTCGGCGCGAGCGCGGGCAACGGCATCGCCACCGACGAAGCCGGTCTCCTCCTTGCAGCACCAGCCGAGGCCCGCTTCGATCGGATTGCGGTCGGGGGTCAGATCGTTGCCGTGAAGGTGAAAGCAGACCTCCAGTCGCAGTGTGTCCCGTGCGCCCAGTCCACACGGAACGACCCCGGCGTCGAGCAACTCGGCCCAGATCGCCGCTGCCACCCCGGGGTCGATCAGCAGCTCCACGCCATCCTCGCCGGTGTAGCCGGTGCCGCAGACGAGTGCCGGCCGCGTCCCGATCGAGGCGGTCGCGACCCGCATCCGCGCCGGCAGAGCGAGATCCAGGGTCTGCGCCACGATCCGGCGCGCGTGCGGCCCCTGCACCGCAAGCATCGCGTAGCGGTCCGCGACGTCTCGAACGGCAACGTCGAAATCCCGGCTCCAGCGACCCAGCCAGGCGAGGTCGCTTTCATGGTTGGCCGAATTCGTGACGATCAGGTAGCGATCGCGGCCAAGCCTGTAGGCGAAGACGTCGTCGAGAACGCCACCGTCCTCGCCGCAGAGGCACGAGTACTGAGCGCCCCCGAGCTCGATCGCCGCGACGTCGTTGGAGAGAACGCGCTGCAGAAAGGCCACTGCCCCGAGCCCCTCGACTTCGACCTCCCCCATGTGGGAGACGTCGAACATCCCCGCGTGCGTCCGCACCGCCGAGTGCTCCTCCTTGATGCCCTCGTACTGCACCGGCATCTCCCAGCCGGCAAACGGAACCACCCTCGCCCCGAGCGCCACATGGCTCCCGTAAAGCGGCGTGCGTTGCAGCTCAGTCACGACGCGCAAGGCTATTTGCTGAGCCCGCATGGACCATCGGTGCCCCCAAGAGCTTTGCCGAGCCCGTCGCAGGGACCATCGGTGGCCCCTTCTCACGAACACCCGCGAAGCGGCGGGAGAAGGGGCCACCGATGGTCCTCCGCCGAGGTCCCTTCTCACGAACTCCCGCGAAGCGGCGGGAGAAGGGACCACCGCCGATCCCCGCGGAGCTAATCCTTCAGAAAGCCCGGGACGTCGATGTCGTCGTCGCTCACCCGCAGTTTGCGGATGTCGGAGTCCTCACCCGAGATCCGGGGGCGACTCTCGTAGCGGCGCCTGACCCGCTGCGGTGAGCGGGCAAGCAACTCGAAGCCCTCGAAACCGGTGGCGATCACGGTAACCCGGACCTCGTCGCGCATCGACTGGTCGACGACGGAGCCGAAGATGATGTTGGCGTTGTCGTCGGCCTCCGCCTGAACGAGCTGGGCCGCCTCGTTGACCTCGAACAGGCCGAGGTCCTCGGGACCGGTGATGTTGAGCAGCATGCCGGTCGCCCCCTTGATCGACTCCTCGATCAGCGGGGACGTGATGGCCGCCTTCGCCGCGTCAACCGCCCGAGTCTCGCCGGAGGCGGCGCCGACGCCCATCAGGGCGGAACCGGCGTCGCGCATGATCGTGCGAACGTCGGCGAAATCGAGGTTGATCAGACCGGGGATCGTGATCAGATCGGTGATGCCCTGGACCCCCTGGCGAAGGATGTCGTCCGCCTGGCGGAAGGCCTCCAGCACGCTGGTGCGCCGCTCGACCGCCTGCAGAAGCTTCTCGTTGGGGACGATGATCAGCGTGTCGACGTTGTTGCGCAGCTTCTCGATGCCCTCGAGGGCCTGCTGCATACGCCGCTTCCCCTCGAACTCGAAGGGCTTCGTGACGGCACCCACCGTCAGCGCCCCGATCTCTTCCTTGGCGATCTCAGCGATGATCGGCGCCGATCCCGTACCGGTGCCACCACCCTCTCCAGCGGTGACGAAGACCATGTCGGCGCCCTTCAGCGCCTCCTTGATCTCGTCGCGGCTCTCCGCCGCGGCGCCGGCCCCAACCTCTGGATTGCCCCCCGCTCCAAGACCGCGAGTCAACTCCTGGCCAATCGAGAGCTTGATGTCGGCGTCACAAGCCTGAAGCGCCTGAGCGTCAGTGTTGACAGCGACGAACTCAACGCCGCGAATTCCGGCGTCCACCATGCGACTGACGGCGTTTGTACCCCCACCGCCGGCTCCGACGACCTTGATCACCGCGAGGTAAGTGGATTCCATCTCCCGATTTCTCCAGCTGCCAGCCATTGAGGCTGGCGTTTGAGTTGAGCCTTTGTTCCGTCCGAGGCTTCAGCAATGCTCAAGGGTTCAAGGCTTTGCTGCAACCATGGAAATTGCGCTCAACGTAGGGCATTACCGGCTCGCTGTCAAACCGCCGGGAGCCATCGTGCAAGCTGATTCCTCAACCTTGACTTGAGGGTTTTCCTATTCTAAGCCTAAGGTCGAGGGTTTGAAAAGCGGGCATGGCTTGGCTCTTTCCCGGGTCGAGAACCGCTTTGGCATGCCGAATCTCGACGTACCGGTCATTCGCCACAGCTGGCCGTCGGGGATTGCGATGGTGGCGGCAACGTATGCCCCGAGCCGCCAAGCGCCGGGTGGCCGGGAGCGTAGAGATCCACGTAATCGAGCGCGGTAACCGACGGATCGGCCAGCACCGTCGCGGCCGCTCGCCACTTCTCGGCCGCTCGCGATGCGTCCCCAAAGCGCAGTTCGATCCCCGATCGCAGCCTCACATCCACCCCGCTTTCCCCGTAGTAGCTGCTGTCGATGCAGGGCCGCAGGATCGGCGGTGCCGCACCGAGCACTCGGGCCTGTTCGAGCAGCGTGCCACGGAGACGCGACCCTTCCGGTGGTGTCGAAACGGGGAGCCGGGGAAGGGATCCTTCTTTCGGTGCAGGCAACCACGCGAGGATCGCGCCGTTCGCGCTGACGCCAATCGCATAGGGCCCCGACCCGATCGTGGCCGCCGGCTGCGGCAGCCTCAGATGAGGATCGGCCGAGCTATCTCGCAGGGCGAGCTCGTAGACCGCCACGGCGACGGCAAGAAGCAACGCGACCGCGAGGGCTCGCCGCCTCACAGCTCCCAACCTGCCGGCCAGTCGACGTCACCCAGCACCTGAACCTCCGGGTCGAGCTCGACACCGAAGTGCTCGTGGACGCGGCGGCGCCCCTCGGCCATCAGCTCCAACACATCAGCCGTCGTCGCCTCGCCCGTGTTCTCGACGAAGTTGGCGTGCTTCTCGGAGAAGCGCGCTCCGCCCACCCGCAGCCCACGACAGCCGGCCGCCTCCAGCAGTTGCCCAGCGGTACGTCCGTCGGCGATCTGCTCCTGCGGGTTCTTGAAGGTGGACCCAAACGTCTTGATCCCGGAAGGCTGGGCTTCGTGCCGTCGCTCACGCATCGCCGCCATCGCCGCCTTGATTTGCCCGGGGTCCCCCGGCGCCAGTCGAAATGAGGCTCGCGCAACGACCTCCGCCGCCTGGAGGTTGGAGCTTCGGTAGGCAAAGCCGAGCTGTCCTGCCGCGCGACGCTCCATCCCATCCGCCCGGCAGACATCGACCCACTCCAGAACCCGTCCGAGCTGACCGCCGTAGGCGTTGGCGTTCATCTTCACCGCGCCGCCCACGGTGCCGGGAATGTTGACTCCGAACTCGAGCCCGGAGAACCCCCAGTCCGCCGCCCGCGCCGCGGCCGCGGGCAGGCGCGCGCCACCGCCACAGACGAGATGCTCGCCATCGCGCTCGATCGCCGCCAGGTCGCCGGTGAGCTTGATTGCCAGACCCCGAAATCCCGCGTCGGAGACCAGCAGGTTGGACCCCGATCCGACCACCGCGACCCTCACACCCTCCGCGGCGGCCCAGGCCAGGATGGTGGCCAAGCTCCGCTCGTCGGTGGGACGGGCGAACCAGTCAGCTCTGCCACCGGTGCGAACCGTGGTCAGGCGAGCGAGCGAGAAGTCCCGCTCGATGTCCGCCGGAGGCTGGGTCGTCATGCCTCACCTCCCGGCTGAGAGCCGTAGCCGATACGTTCGGCCTCCGCTGGCCATGCCCCGACCAGCGCCTCCGCCAGCTGGAAGACGTCACCCGCACCGATCGTGACGACGATCTGCCCTGGTGCGAGCCTCGGTTGAAGTGCTGCCTGCGCCTGCTGCAGCGTTGGCGTCCAGAGGACCCGCCGGCCCTCCATCCGGTCGGCGGCGGCTCGCGCCACCAGGAGGCCGCTGACGCCGGCCAGGTCCCCCACCGGCTCCTCACGCGCGGGATAGACATCGAGGACCGCCAGCTCGTCGGCCAGCGCAAGCGCGATGCCGAACTCCTCGGCCAGGGCTTTGGTGCGCGAGTACAGGTGCGGCTGGAAGACCGCGATCAAGCGTTGGGGTTCCAGCTCGCGCAGCGCTGCCAGGGACGCACGAACCTCCGTCGGATGGTGGGCATAGTCGTCGTAGACGAGCGCGCCGTTGCATTCGCCCTTCGACTCGAGGCGGCGTCGCACGCCCGGGAAGCCGGCGAGTGTCGCAGCCGCCTGGTCGACATCGAAGCCGGCCAGCGACAGCGCCGCCAGCGCCGCGCGAGCGTTGAGCAGGTTGTGGGCGCCGGGCACGGCCAACCGCAACTCGGTTGGGCCTGGCGCCGCTGCGCCGAAGCGCTCAATGCTTGGCTTGCCCGGAAAGTCGCCATGCAAGATCTCCGCGGGCATCCGGACCGTTGACCCCTGTGGTTTCGAAAGCTCAGTCTCCGACGGCAAGACCACACCGCCGGCCCGCTCCAGGAACGCTCCAAAAGCCCTGGCGAGCCCGCCCAGCGAATCCCACTCCGTGTGATGGTCCATCTCGACGTTGGTGACGACGGCAATATCGGGTTGCAGCCGGAGGAAGCTGCCGTCGCTCTCGTCGGCCTCCGCTACGACCCACTGGCCCCGACCCCAGCCGGCGTTGACCGCGCCACCCCCAGGCACCGGAATTTCGCCGCCGACGAAGAACGCCGGTTCCTCGCCGATGGCGCGGAGAGCCCAGACGATCATCGCGGTCGTCGTCGTCTTACCGTGGGTGCCGGCGACGGCAATCAGGCGCTTCTCCCGGCAGAGCTCCGCCAGCAGCGCGCCACGATGGATCGGCTCGACGCCGCGTTCCCGCGCCAACGCGACCTCGGGGTTATCGCTGCCGATCGCTGTGGATACGACGATCTCCGCACCCTCGGGCAGATTCGCCGCGTCATGCCCAACCACAGGGTCGAGACCGGCGCCGCGCAGCCGCTCCATATAAGAGGAGTCAGCCCGGTCGCTACCGGTCACGGTTGCACCAAGCTCAGCGCAGACCAGCGCCAGGCCGCTCATTCCCGCACCACCGATTCCGACGAAGTGGAGGCGGCGAGCTCTCCAGTCTGGCTTTCCGCTCATCGGGCAACCGCCTCCAGCACCTGATCGGCGATCCGCCGCGCCGCGTCCGGCATTGCCAGCGACGCGGAGGCACCCGCCATCGCCTTGAGGCGCGCTCGGTCGCCCAGCAGGGCGGCAAGCTCCCCGGAAACCCGTTCCGGGCTGAGATCCTCGTCGCGAATCACGGTCGCCGCACCCGCCCGCTCCATCCAAGCCGCGTTGTCCTCCTGATGACCCGCCGCGGCGTGGGGATATGGAACGAGGATGGCCGGCCGCCCCCTCGCCGTCAGCTCGAAGATCGAACCACCGGAGCGTCCGAGCACCAGATCGCAGGCGGCAAGGCAGTCGCCGAGATCCGGCTCGTAGGCCAGGAGCGTGTAGCGCTCGTTGTTGGGCGCCGCCCCGAGGCGGCGCTGAAGCGCCTCGAAGTCGCGTCGACCGGCGAGATGGATCACGTGAAAATCCCGCCCCTCGCTCTCGGCCAGAGCCTCGACCATGCAGTCGTTGATCGAGCGCGCACCCTGGCTCCCCCCCATCACGAGCAGGCAGGGCTCCTCGGCGGCGATTCCAAAACGCCGGCGGGCGGCACCGCGATCAGCCGCCAGCACCGCGGCGGGCACCGGCCTCCCGGTCAGCAGGTAGCGCTCGCCCGCACGCCCGTCGATCGGAAAAGCCAGGCACACCCGCCGTGCCCTCCGAGCAAGCAAGCGGTTGGCGAGGCCGAGATGGCTGTCGGCCTCTGTGAGGATCAGTGGAACCCGCGCCAGGACCGCGGCAACCCCGGCCGGGCCGGCAACGAAGCCGCCACCCCCCAGTACGACCTCAGCATGTCGCTTCCTCACCGCATGCAGCGCCCCCCGGACAGCCGCCACCGCCTCGACGGCGGCGGCAGCCGCCCGCAGCGGATTGCCGCGGTCGATCCCCCGCACCTTGATGAAATCGATCTCGTAGCCGGCAGCCGGAACCAGTTCCGCCTCGATCCGCTCGCGCGTACCAAGGAAGGAGACCTCGACACCGCTAGCCCGAAGCTCGGCGGCGACCGCCATGGCCGGCACGACGTGCCCGGCCGTTCCCCCGGCTGCGACCAGCACTCTCACGACTCTTGGCACCGCTCGATCGGCTCCTTCCGCGCGTTGGCGACCGCCCGCCTTCGACGACGCGCAGTTTGCCAGCGCGGGCGGTCCCCCCGCGGGCGACATTGAGGATCAGCCCTACGGCGAACAGAGTTGCCAGCAGGCTGCTGTTGCCGTAGGAGACAAACGGCAGGGGGACACCGGTCAACGGCGCCAGACCCATCACGGCAAAGAGGTTGATCGTCGCCTGAACGAGGACCAGCGAGGTGAGGCCGGCGGCAAGCAGCTTCCCGTAGGTGTCCCTG
>JBAVGD010000125.1:0-6652 GCA_049684635.1 Solirubrobacterales bacterium
GACCGCGGAGGTCGGGAAGGCGTGATGGTTGTTGTGCCAGGCCTCGCCCAGGGTGGGAATGGCGAGCAGGGCCAGGTTGCGCGACTCGTCGGTCGTCTCGAAGTCGCGACGGCCAAATACATGGCAGAGCGAGTTGATGCTGTAGGTGAAGTGGTGCAGGACGAAGACCCTGACCAGGCCGCCCCACAGCAGGCCGGTGGCGGCAGCGAACAGCGTTCCGCCGATCACCCAGCCGAGGGCGAAGGGGACGAGGAGGCCGAGCACCGCCCAGAGCAGGAAGGTGCGGTCGACAAAGGCGATCACCGGGTCGTTCAGCAGGTCGGGCGCGAAGCGGTCCCTGCTGCCGCGCTGGGTGTGGATGAAGAGCCATCCCATGTGAGCGTGGAAGAGCCCGCGCAGCTCACCGCGCAGGCCGCCACCGTGGTCGACGTGTGGGCTGTGGGGGTCACCCTGTTCGTCGGAGAAGGTGTGGTGCTTGCGGTGGTCCGCCACCCAGGAGATGACAGGTCCCTCGATCGCCGCCGAACCGAGGATCGCAAGCAGGCCGTGGAGCCACCGGTACGTCTTGAAGCTGCGGTGGGTGAGATGGCGATGGAACCCGACCGTGATCCCCAGCCCGGTCGGGATGTAAAGCGTCACGAAGAGCATCAGGTCGCGCCAGTGCAACGCTTTGTCCCATACCTGCCAGGCAGCGAGCCCGAGCGCGAGGAACGGGATCAACGTTACGAGGCCAGTGATGATCCGGTCGCGGGTCTCGTTTGCGACGGGTTGGATGTCGGACGGGAGGGGACCGGCGCCTGCCACTGCCGTCGATGATACGGATCCTCACCACAAAGGACCCTAAAGTCGGGCCGGTCCATGGGAAGGGGCGAACCGCCCGGCCCCGCAAAGTCGCGCCAGTCAGGTCAAGGCGCCGGTAAAGTCCGCAGATGCCCTTCGCCAGCCCGGGCCGGCTGCGGCGTGAGATCGAAAACCGCATTCCCGAGCGGCCGTTCACCATAGAGTTCTGGGACGGCACGCGACTGCCCGCGACCGGCCCGGACGGCCCGACCTTCTACGTTCGGTCGCCGCGCGCCGCGGCGCACGTGCTGCGGGCGCCAGGCCAGCTCGGCCTGGGTCGCGCCTACGTCAGCGGCGACATCGAGGTCGATGACATGGACGCGGTCATCGAGGTGCTCGACAGCTGGAAGCCACCGCCGCTGGCTCCCGCCGACAAGTCCCGGCTGCTGCTCGGCACCGTGCGCGCCGCCGGGCTTACCCGGCCACCGCGCCGGCCGGCCTCGGAGCTCCGCCCGAGCGGACATCGCCATACGAAGGAGCGGGATGCGCGAGCTGTCCGCCATCACTACGACGTCTCCAACGAGTTTTTCTCCCTCTTCCTCGACGAGTCGATGACCTACAGCTGCGCGATCTTCTCGCACGGCGCAGAGACGCTTGAGGCCGCGCAGGAGGAGAAGCTGGAAACGGTCTGCCGCAAGCTCCGGCTGACCGAGGGCGACCGGGTGCTGGACGTCGGCTGCGGCTGGGGGAGCTTCCCACTCTGGGCGGCAACCAGGCATGGCGCCCACGTCGTCGGTATCACCCTCTCGTCCCCGCAGGCGGCGAAAGCCCGCGAGCGCGCGGCGGCCGCCGGCGTCGCCGACCGGGTTGAGATCCGTGTTATGGACTACCGCGACCTGGCGGGTGAGCGCTTCGACGCGATCGCAAGCATCGGCATGGTCGAGCACGTCGGCGCCGAGCAGATCGACGTCTACGCACGCACTCTGGCTGGCCTGCTCGACACGGGGGGCGCCTGCTCAACCACGGCATCGCCCGCCTTCGCCACACCGATCCCGACGCCGGGCCGTTCTCGGAGCGCTACGTCTTTCCCGATGCCGACCCACTGCACCTCTCGCGCGTATTGCTTGCCTTGGAAAGGGCCGGTTTCGTCACCCGCCATGTGGAGGAGTTCGCCGCCGACTACGCCGAAACGCTGCGTCACTGGGCGCGGCAGCTGGACGACAACCTGGACGAGGCGATTCGCCTCGCCGGCCCTGAACGGGTCCGCGTCTGGCGGCTCTACCTGCGCGCCGCCCGCAACGGCTTCGAATCAGGGTTTACGTCGATCTACCAGGCCCGCTGCACCCTTGCCTGAACGTTCGAGGACGATCAGATTGGAGTCGTAGCCGGCCGATCGGGAGCGAACGTCGATCAGAGGTGGACTATCTCGAGGCCACGCCAGCGTTCGGCCAGATATTCGGCGACAAGGCGCCGGTGGCAGTGGTCGGCCGTCTCCTCGCTGCAGAGCAGAACGGTGCGCCGCTCGAAATCCTCGCGGTTCAGCCCGGTCTCGATTCGCCTCTCGCGCATCAGCGCCAGGAAGCCGCCTTCGAACTCCTCCCACGAAACGGAGCCCTCCTTCTTGTAAGCGTCGAGCATCTCCTGGGTCGGCGCCAGAAGAGGCGCGTGCTCGTAGTCGGCTCCGACCAGCTCGCGGAGAAAGTAGGGGAGGTCGTTTCGCTTCGCGAACCCAGCCAGCTGCGAGGTATTGAGGAGCCTGACGTCGAGCAGGCGCTCGATGCAGTTCGATTTCAAGCGGCCGAAGAAGTTCTCCGCGTTCGTGTGGGTAAAACCGATCGTGAAGACTTTCACGGCTCCTCCTCGCCATCGACGACCGGACTCATGCCGAGCGAGACATGTTCGCAGGGACTTGGCCGGCCGGCTTCGCAGTTTCATTCCCTCTCTAGACGGGAAAGCCCCTTTCGACGGTCCCCAGCGCATAGTCGGCGCCGGCCTCGCGAAGCTGCTCGACTGAGTAGTGACCGGTGGCGACACCCACAACGGCGATGCCGGCGCCATGGCCGGCCGCGACGTCACGCGGCGTATCGCCAACCGCCAGGCAGTCGCCACTCCCGAGGGCATCGCCCGCAACCGTCTCGGCTCGGCGAAGCGCTGCTCTTGTGACCTCGGTGCGGTCGGAGGAATCGGAGCCATAACCGCCGAAGCTGAAGAAGCGGTTCAAGCCCGCGCGGGCGAGCTTGATGTGCGCCGCCGCCTCGATGTTGCCGGTCACCAGGCCGAGCAGCAGGCCCTTCTCGATCAGCCTCGGAAGAAGGCTTTCGATCCCGGGCATCACGCGGTAACCGGCTGAATCCTCGATGGTGTCCGGGAGATGACGAAGGTAGGCGCCGATCGCCTTCGAGCGCTCCGCCTGGCTGCCCTCCCGGCCGATCACCTCGCGAAAGACGATCGCGGCGATTTCGGGATCGGTCATGCCGGCGTCGGTGTGCTCGTCGATATTGGCCTGCACTCCATGCAGCTCTTCGAAGGCGCGCTGCCAGGCCGCCGCCCCCGCGCCGCCGGTGATCAGCAGCGTGCCGTCGATGTCGAAGAGGATTGCGCTGGGGGCACGGCGTCGCGCGGCGTCTTTCCCCGCTGACCGCCGGCCACCCATGCCGTTGCCGCTCAGTCGCCCAGGATGTCGCGCTGGGCCAGCAGATACAGCAGGGCGAGCGCGGGCAACACGATCACCGCAGCTGCGATGAAGACGACCATCACGACACCAAGCGTGCTGTGGGGCGCCGCCGACTCGGTGATTTTCAGCGAGGTCGGCAGGAGGTAGGGAAACTGGGCAACCCCCCAGCCCCAGACCACGGCGATCACCGCACCGATCGCCAGCAGCCGCAGGCCGACCCGCGCACCGCGCAGGAGAAGGCCGAGGACGCCAAGGCCACAGAGACCCGAGAGAATCACCAGCGGCAGGCCGTCGCTGGTCAGCCCTTCGTAGACGTAGGGGGCATCGGAGTGAAGGGCGAAGATGCCGGCCAGGGCGAAGGCGCCGGCGACGAACGCGGCGCCGATCGCGCGGCGGGCAAAGTAGTCCTCGAGATCGGGCATGTTGGAACGGCGGGCGTCCGAGATCAGGAACACCGCGGCCAGGTACGCACCGCTGGTGACGAACAACGCCCCGGTGAGGAGGGGCAGCGGGGCAATCCAGCTGGCGAATGGATCTCCGTCGCCGCCGGCCGGCACGTTGCCGCTCGCCACGGCACCCACCACGGTGCCCATGAAGAAGGGAGTCAGCAGCGAGGACAGGGCGAAGGTCGCACCCATCGCCCGCCGGCTCTCCAGCGAGCGGATCGACTTGCGAAAGGCGAAGCCGGATCCGCGCAGGACTATGCCGACGGCGGCCAGCGTCAGCGGCACGTAGAGCGTCGACATCAGCGCGGCAAACGCATCCGGAAAGGCGGTCCACAGCACGACCAGAATGAAGATCAGCCACACGTGGTTGGCCTCCCACACCGGCGTCAGGGAATTCTGGATCAGCGCCCGCGGCCGCTCCCCCTTCTTCGCGTCTCCCGCAACCAGGTCCCAGAACCCGGCACCGAAGTCGGCGCCGGCGAAGACCGCGTATAGCGTCGCGCCGATCCAGAGGATCACGGCCGCGACGTCGGCTCGCGTCATGGAAACACCTTCTCACGCTTCGTTTGCTGCACCAAGGGATGGCCAATGGCGCCACCCAGTTCGCAGACTCGCCCCCCGTCCGGTCCAAGCGAGCCGGCGTTCATCCCACCGTCTCCGGCGCATCGGTGGAGGGCCCGTAAGGAACATCGCTTCCCTCCGGCGCCTCGGCCCGCTCTGCCCAGCCGCGCCGGGACATCGAGCGAAGGACGAGGATCGCGCCGGTGCCGAGGCCCGCGTAGAGGAGCACGACCAGCCCGAGGGCAAACCAGATTCCCTTCGCCTGGGTGACGGCTTCGGACGTTCGCATGTAGCCCTGCACGATCCAGGGCTGGCGCCCGACCTCGGTGACGATCCAGCCGCACCAGAGCGCGAGGACCGCGCCGCCACCAGACACGGCAACGGCCCGCAGGAACCACCGCGTGGTCGGCAGATCGCGCCGCCGCCACCAGACGGCGGCGAGCCAAACGCCGAGCAGGAGCAGCGCCGAACCGATGCCCACCATCGCGTCGAAGGAGAGGTGCAGAAGCGTGTTGGCCGGCGGCCGGTTCTGGGGCGGGAACGCGTCGAGCCCGGTCACCTTGGTGTCGGTGCTGAAGCCGACCAGGAACGAGTCGAGGCCGGGGATGCCGATCGCGCCCTTCACGCCGCCGGCGGTGCAGATCCCCCCGACGTACTCCGTCTGGTTCGTTCCGGTCCTGTCGATGCACTCGGTGGCCGCGAACTTCGCCGGCTGGTGATCGGCGACCGCCCGGGCGGCGATGTCGCCGACGAAGAGCTGGATCGGGGTGGCGATCAGCGCCAGCGTGAGCGGGATCAGGACGCCCAGCCGGTGAAGCCGGTCCCGCCGCCCGCGCAGCATGCCCACCGCGTACACCGAGGCAACCAGAAACCCGGCAACCATGTAGGCGGCAAGGATCATGTGGGGGACCTCGTAGCCCGTGGCGGGATTGATCAGCACCTTCAACGGGTCGGTGTCGACGACCTTGCCCGCCGCGTCGAGGGTGAAGCCCTGCGGCTGGTTCATCCATGAGTTGGCGGCGACGACGGAGAAGGCGCCGCCGATCCCGGCCACGACCATCGGCATCCCGGACCAGAAGTGCGCCCACCCACTCAGCCGCCTCCAGCCATAGATGTAGATCGCCAGGAAGATCGCCTCGGTGAAGAAGAAGATGCCCTCGATCGCGAAGGCGATTCCAAAGGCATCGCCGAAACGCTGCATGAAGCGCGGCCAGAGCAGTCCGAACTCGAAGCTGAGGACGGTTCCGCTGACCGCGCCGACGGCGAAGGTGACCGCCATGACCTTCGACCAGCGCCTCGCCAGCCGCATCGCGTCCTCGTCGTCGCGCCGCAGGGCCAGCCAGTTGGCGGTCAGGACGAACGCCGGGAAGGCAACGCCGATGCAGGCCAGCACGATGTGGAAGGCGAGCGTGAAGGCCATCAGCTCGCGCGCGGCCAGGAGGTTCGACGCCGATGCTGCGAGGGGCAGGGCATCGAGTGACGGCATAGGCATCTCGATTATTGCTGGATGCGCGGCGGCGCCTCAGCCCGATCGGGATCGCTGCCTGAGGCGCCCTCACTTCTCGCCCGCCGGTAGCGCCGGATCAGTGCGTTGGTCGAGCTGTCGTGCGCCAGCTGCGGCTCCTCACTCGCCTGCAGCTCAGGAATGATCGCCTTCGCCAGTGCCTTGCCGAGCTCGACGCCCCACTGGTCGAAGGAGTCGATTCCCCAGATCGCTCCTTGGGTAAAGACGCTGTGCTCGTAGAGGGCCACGAGCTTCCCCAGAGTCTGGGGCGTCAGTCGACCGGTGAGGATCGTGTTTGAGGGGCGGTTTCCCTCCATCACCCGATGCGGGACAACCTCCTCCGGCGTCCCCTCGGCTCGCACCTGCTCCGGGGTTTTCCCGAACGCCAGCGCCTCCCCCTGCGCAAAGACGTTTGAGATCAGCAGGTCGTGGTGCTCCCCAACCGGATTGTTGCTCTGCATGAAGCCGATGAAGTCGCAGGGGATGAGGCGCGTGCCCTGGTGGATCAGCTGGTAGAAGGAGTGCTGGCCGTTGGTGCCGGGCTCGCCCCAGAAGATCGCACCGGTGTCGTGGTCGACGCGGGTCCCGTCGAGCGTGACGTGCTTGCCATTCGACTCCATCGTCAGCTGCTGGAGGTAGGCCGGGAAACGGTGCAGGTACTGGTCGTACGGGAGGACGGCGCAGGTC
>JBAVGD010000126.1:0-4543 GCA_049684635.1 Solirubrobacterales bacterium
CTCTGATCGGCTTCGTGATCAACGGCTCGGCCCGCGCTGCCATCGCTCAGACCGCGATCACCAGCGGAATAAGCAAGCTCGTCGTCTCCGACGTCATGGACCGAGAGCCGGTGACGATCTCCGACCGGCTCACCGTCGAGCAAGCCCTCGACGAGTATTTCCTCCGCTACCGGTGGCCCTGGTTCCCGGTGATCGACGCGGCCCACCGCTTCCTCGGCCTGATCGCGCGCGACAAAGCCGATGAGGTGCCGGAGACCTCGCGTTCCACCTCGCTGGTGGCCGACGTGCTCGAGCGCGACGACGGCACCTTCCAAGTTCGTGACAACGCCCCGCTGGACACCCTGCTCTCCAACCGCTCCTTACGGCGCTTCGGGGCCGTTTACGCGGTGGATGCGGAAGGCAAACTCATGGGCGTGATCACCCCCGAGCATGTCGGTCGCGCCCTGAAGGAGGCCGCGGAATAACTGCTTCGCCATGGGTGCGATTCCCCTGTCGGGATAGGTTCTAAGTGCGGTAGCGGAGGAAGACGACGCCACTGCCGAAGTGGTGCCGGCCCGCCGGTTCGAGCTTCAGGTGGAGGTTTGCGGGAAGCAAGGGTTTGCCGCTGCCGACGATGACCGGTGTGAGAAACAGCTGCAGCTCGTCGACCAATCCGGAGGCGATTGCCTGTCCGGCAAGATCGGCCCCGCCGACGGTGATGTCGCGGTCGGCTGACGCCTTCAGCCGGCGAATCGCCTCGGGGTCGAACGCACGCTCTAACCGCGTGCGCTCGCTCGATACGTTCTCCAGCGTGCGCGAGTAGACGATCTTGTCGGCTGCCCGCCAGATCCCGGCAAATTCACGGACGGCAGCCGACTGCCCTGCCTCCGCGCCGCCGGTCTCCCAATAGACCATCGTCTCGTACATCCGGCGCCCGTAGAGGTAGGTGCCCACCGCCCGCTCGAGATCGTTGACGAAGGTATGAACCTCCTCGTCGGGAGCCGCCCAGTCGAAGTTGCCACCTGCATCCTCAACGTAACCGTCGAGCGACGAGATCGCCGAGTAGATCAGCTTGGCCATCTCCGGCGCTACCCGCCTTGGGGCGGACCATCGCCCGGGCGCCGCCGCGCCGGGCGGAGGATCTTGAGAGTGCCGCCCACCTCTGCGCAAAGTTCGCGCAGTTGAGGTCTGCCGTTTAACACCTTGCCATCGAAGATGGCATGGCCGACGACGCAGACGGCGCCGAAGCGGTGCAGCGTCGCCAAGACATGGCTCATGTCCATCGCGGCGCCGTAGCGCAGATACAGCGTGGCCGGGCCGGTCTCGCAACCCCCGATCCCAAGGATGAGATTTGCGTGATTCGCCGAGAACCGGGAGTAGCCCGGACCGTGATGTGCCCACGCAGCCGTTTGCGGAGCCGGGCTGGGACAGCCCAGCGTGTCTGCGAGTTCCTGGGGGACGCTCTCGCTGTCGCCCGTGAAGCGGCCAACCAGCAGAACCACTGCGATTCCGACCAGAACGCCGGCAATAAGCCCCTTGATCCACGGCGCCATCGCGAAAGCCTAGGGGAGCATCCGGCTGCAGCTGCGGCCGGCAGTGCATCATTTGTCGCGGAGCCAGTTCCCGTGACGCTGGAGGAGGTCAGCCCCATGCAGCAGAAGATCGTCCCCAATCTTTGGTTCGACACCGAGGCCGAGGAGGCCGCTGAGTTCTACATCTCGGTCTTTGAGGACTCACGCATCGTCAACGTCACCCACTACACCGAGGCAGGGCCGCGGGAGGCGGGCACGGTGATGACCGTGGAGTTCGAGCTGCACGGACAGCGCTTCATCGGGATCAACGGCGGGCCCCAGTTCAGTTTCGACGAGGCCGTCTCCTTCGCGATCGAATGCGAAACCCAGGACGAGGTCGACTACTACTGGGGGAAGCTCTCCGACGGCGGCGAGGAGGGGCCTTGCGGCTGGTTGAAGGACCGCTTCGGCCTCTCGTGGCAGGTCGTCCCAACCGGCATGGAAGAGCTGTTCGCCGATCCCGATAAGGGACGAGCCGAGCGCGCTATGAAGGCGATGCTGGGAATGCGCAAGCTCGACATCGAGGCCCTGCGCAAGGCAGCAGACGGTTCTCCCGTCCCCTGACCGCGTCGCCACAGGGAGGCATTCCGGTAATCAGGCCGCTGATTCCTTGCCACCACCAGTGCGCCCGTTGACATGTGTTCTGTACTGCGCTGCGCACCGGAGGGCGCCAGAGAGCTGCACTTCCATCCGTTGCTCGTTTGTCCAGAGTTATCGAAAGCCGAGCAGCACTCGGGTACGCTCGCACCTCTCAGGGGCAAGACGAGGGAGGAAACTGTGAAGATCAAGCTCGTCCTCGCTGTCGCCTTCGGGATGTTCGCATTCGCTGGCATCGCCCAAGCGGCAGGACTGTTCGACAATCGGCCGGCAGGAGCGGCGGCGCTCATGCACCGCGCCGAAGCCCTGACTCGCTCCACCGCCACCGCCCGTTTCGCGCGCCGAGGTCCACGAGGCTTCCGGGGACCGCAAGGCCCCCGGGGTCCACAGGGCACTCAGGGAGTGCCTGGCTCCGCTGGTCCGAAGGGTGCGTTCTCCACAGTCACGCAGGTGTCGGGTCCGAGCACGACCCTCTGCGGCTACGAATATGAATGCTCGATCGGCACCGCTCACGCAGAATGCCCTGCGGGCTCCCGCGTCGTCAGTGGCGGCTTTAGTGGCCTCTACACGGGCGAAGTCTTCTTCCAGTTCGCCAGCGGCAATGGTTGGAGCGTGGGAGCGGCAAACTGGAGCACCGTTCCGCTCACGAGTTTCCACGCGACCGCGATATGCGTGACCTAGGCGACAACGCCCGTATTCCCTTCCCTCGTTGCCTTGCGCTGCTGGCCATTGGGCCGGGGGTAACGGGACCCGGGTTGGGATCGCAAGAGCAGCGCCGCGGCAAGCGACCGAATGCGGCTCAGGACCGGGGTGCGTAGCGGTGGTGGAGCATCAGGGTGTTGCCGTCGGGGTCGGTGAATATGGCCATGTGACAGACGCCGCTGTCCATGGTGTCGGCGAGGAATGAGATGCCCTTGGACTCAAGGTCGGCTCGGGCGGCCTCCACATCCTCGACGTGAAGGGCGATGGGGTGGGTGCTTGGCTTGAAGTCCTGGCCGACTGAGGCGGCGTCCAAAACCTGAAGAGTGAGGTTGCCGGTCTCGAACTCCCCGCCGGGGATTTTCTCGTAGTCCACGGAGTGCTCGAGGCCGAGGGTCTGGCCGTAGAACTTGACCGCGTCGGGGTAGTCCTTGACGAAGACGGTGGCGAAGTCGACACCGGTGATGCCGGGGCTTGACGGAGTCATTAGGCCTCCATAGGGGTCTCGGGAATCGGGCTGCTCCGGCTTGTTATTAGCACGCTGCGAGCTGTTGGCACGATTCGTGCGTAGGATCGGGTCATGGAGCTTGGGGGAGATACGAAGGCGGTGCTGCTGGCGGCAGCGGTGATGTTCCTCTGGGCTCTGCTGCTTGGGATCTGGAAGTACCGCCAGATGGCTGAATCCGAGGACGCGCTGGCGCATCCGTACGTGGACACCGCCCATCGGGCCGCTCTCCTCTACAGCTTCGCCTTGCTGCTGGTCGCAACCTTTGTCGAGCTGAGCGCTTGGGGCGAGCTGGTCAACCTGCTCGCCGCCGGGGCGATGGCCTTCTACTTCTTCGCCGCGGTGGTCGGATACGTGGTGCACGGCTGGCGACGCGACACCGACAATCAGTTCCGCGATCCGATCGCCGGCACGCACGCGTTCATGCTCAGCCTGATCGTCGCCGAGATTGGTGGCTGGCTGGTGCTGATCGCCGGGTTCGTCGACGGCCAGATCCTCTGAGCGCATCGCATCGAAGCTGCTCGATCAGCTGAGCCTCCTGAAGGATCTGCCCGGTCACGCATCTCGTCAGTGCGGCGATCGAGAGCATCCGGTTGCGTACGCTTTGGGAGTGACCGCAAAGGAGAAGCTGCTGGAACGGGTGACGAGGCTCTCGGAGGCCGAGGCCGGCGAAGCGCTGCGCTTGCTCGAGGCGCGGGGGGACCCGGTCGGCCGCCTGCTCGGTGAATCACCCCTCGAAGACGAGGAGAGCAAGCGCCGGCACGACCGCGACCTGCTCAATCAGCCGTGGGCCCGTGAAGGAATCGAGCAGTTACACCGCGGCGAGCTGATCGAACGCCCCGGCGCCGGCATCAGCGAGCTTGATATCCGTGCCTGGACATGCTTCTCATGCGGTGGCGAGCTCACGCAGGCGCACCCCGGCGATTACTTCCACACCAACCCCGACTCCAAGTGCTTCGATCCGATTCCGGTACCGACGTCCGTTCTCGAAGCAGCCTCTGAAGAGATGGCGAGGGCCGACGCCAAGTTGCGCGACGATCCACAAGCGCACGGGGGATCTGACTAAGGACCTATCCCGGTAGGGGAATCGCACCCCTGGCTACGGCCCAGGACCGGCGCGGATTCGGCCTCGTCGCGAATCCCACATGGCGCTGCCATGCGGAATCCGCGCCGTGACCGCCCCGCTTGGTCC
>JBAVGD010000127.1:0-10966 GCA_049684635.1 Solirubrobacterales bacterium
GGTTTGACATCCAGGACACCAGCGAGATCCTCGACGCGATTCTCGGACCGGAGGAGTAGAGGCATGCACGACGCTCGGACACGCACGATGCGGCAACCCGGCAACGGGGGATCCAACGGGAACCTGCGCCTGCTGGTGGCGGGTCTGATCGCCGTCATCATCGGCCTGATCGTGGCGATAGTCGTGATCGCCGGCAACAACGGCAGCAACGACACAACCTCAACTCCCTCGGCGGTAACGACCCTCCCGACAACGACGGAAGGGACGACGACAACGACGACCACGGGCACGACAACCGCGCCGACGACGACGGAAGCCACAACCACGGGCGCGACGACCACGACAGAACCGACGACGAGCGAAGAACCGGGCAGCGGCGGGCTTCCCGCGCCCTAGCCGATGGCCGAACAAGCTCCTGAGCAAGTCCGCACCGCGGGCTACGAGGCCGACCCAGCGGAGGTGCGGAGGGTTCTGCTGCTCTACTCGGGCGGCCTGGACACCAGCGTCATGCTGAAGTGGATCCAGGACCGCTATGACGCCGAGGTCGTGTGCCTTACCGTCAACCTCGGCCAGCCGGGAGAGGACTACGGGGTGATCGAGGACAAGGCACGGCGTCTCGGTGCCGTCGAGTGCCACGTCGTCGATGCTCGCGATCGCTTCGCCCGCGAGTTCATCGTTCCGGCGATCAAGGCGAATGCCCTGTACGGAGGCGGATACCCGCTCTTCACGGCGCTTGGCCGGCCCTTGATTGCTCAACTTGCCGTCGAGTACGCGCGGCGGACAGGCTGCGACACGATTGCCCACGGCTGCACCGGCAAGGGGAACGACCAGGTGCGGATCGAGGCAACCGTGGCGACGCTTGCCCCCGAGCTGAAGACGATCGCGCCGGTGCGCTCATGGCGGATGGGTCGCGAGGAGGAGGTCGCCTATGCGCGCGAGCACGGCATTCCCGTCAAGGGGGGGACCGAGGTCGCGCCGTATTCGATCGACGACAACCTCTGGGGACGCTCGTCTGAGGGACGCTGGATCGAGGATCTCGAGCACCCGCCCGAGGACGATGTCTTTCAGCTGGTCACCCGGCCTGAGGAGGCACCCGACAAACCCGAGACCATCACGGTCGAGTTCGAGGCCGGTGTCCCGGTGGGGCTCAACGGCAAGAGGCTTGAGCTGGTCGAGCTGCTCGAAGCGGTGGCTGAGATCGCCGCACGGCACGGAGTTGGCATCGTCGATCACATCGAGGACCGAGTTGTCGGCCTCAAGGTCCGCGACATCTACGAGGTGCCGGCCGCGACGATCCTGCTGACCGCACACCGCGAGCTGGAGAAGCTCGTCAGCACGATTCACCAGAACCAGTTCAAGCCGGGCCTGGATGAGAAGTGGGCCTTTCTCGTCTACGCCGGCCTCTGGTGGGAGCCGCTGCGCGGCGATCTCGACGCTTATATGGATGCGGTTAACGCCCAGGTCAGTGGCGAAATCGGGTTGAAGCTCTACAAGGGCACGGCGCGGGTCATCACGCGCTCCTCGCCGAACGCGGTCTATGACGCCGACCTCGCTTCGTTCGCGGAGTCCGGCGGCCTCTTCTCACAATCGGCCGCGCCCGGCTTCATCGAGCTGTGGTCGCTGCAGTCGCGGATGGCGTATCGGATTCGGCAGCGTGGGGAAGAGGAGGGCTGATGCTCGACCGGACGATTGGAAAGGCCATCGTGAAGTACGGCGTTCCCTACCTTTGGCGCCGGTATCGCCGTGAGATCCGAATCGCCGCCGGCTTGCTTGCGGCCGCTGCCGGGATTGCGCTCTATCTCGCCAATCGCAACGTCCCCGAGGGCTGATCTGGGCCGTAATTCGCAAGTTTCCTTGCGGATTATTGACGAGTCGTGAGTGTTTACTAACAGACTGCGTTAGTGTCGCCCGCTTCGTGCGGCCAGATCCAGCCAAAAGTTCAGGACTCGGGCGGCGGGCTGGTTTTCTCATCCAGGCGCTGATC
The DNA here is from genome assembly GCA_049684635.1 of Solirubrobacterales bacterium. GTDB lineage: Bacteria > Actinomycetota > Thermoleophilia > Solirubrobacterales > 70-9 > VRUE01. The sequence goes on from JBAVGD010000127.1 coordinate 1,985, forward strand.
GCCACCACGCTGCTGCTTGCGGCTTCAGCCGACGCCGCGAACATTGGCGCCCTGCAGGCCAGGGTCGACGCGGCCCGCAGCGAAGCCGGAGCGTTGGCCGGCGAGATACGCGCTGCACAGAGCCGGCTCATCGCCGCCAAACAGGAAGCCGCGGTCGCCTCGGCGCGAGAACAGCGGCTGAGCAGGCTGCTTGCCACAGGCGTGGCGCACGCGGAACGGCTCGCGGGTGAAGTGCACGATTCGCGCCGTGGTCTTGGCCTTGAGAAGCGACGGCTTCAGCGGTCGCGCCAGGCGCTGGCGCAAAGACTGATCGCGATCTATGAGAACGGGACGCCGAGCACGGTGGGCGTGATCCTCGAATCGGGCACCCTCGATGAACTCGGCGTTCGCGCCGAATATCTGCAACGCATCCAGGACTCCGACACCGAACTTGCAGCACGGGTCGAGCAGGTTCGGAACGCGGTGCGCCGCAAGCTCGTGCGGGTGGAGGCCCTGAAGTCGCGGGCCGACGCATACAACGCACGGCTGTCCACGGCACACGCGCAGATCGCCGCTGTTCGAGGCGAAGCCGAAGGCGCTGCCTGGCGGCTCCAGGGCTTGGCCGCGGCGCGCTCGGCCTCGCTCTCGACCTTGAAATCTCGGATCGGCGGCTGGGTCAACGACATCGAACAGGCCGAAGCCGCCAGCAGGGCCGCGGCCGAAGAAACGGTGGGACGCTGGCTGGGCGGACCGTACGCGATTCCGACCTACATCGTGATGTGCGAGTCGGGCGGGAACTACAGCGCGGTCAATCCCTCCAGCGGGGCGGGCGGCGCCTACCAGATCCTTCCTTCGACGTGGCAGCTGTACGGCGGAAGCGGCGCTCCGCAGGGTGCGTCAAAGGCCGAACAGGACAGGATCGCGGCGGAAATCTGGGCCGATTCCGGCGGCAGCGCCTGGGTCTGCGCAGGCTGAGCGCCTGGCTCGCCGGGGATCGGTCGGTCCGACACCGGCTGTCGCGAGATACGCGCGGATATTGCTCGGAAGACGCACGTTCGCGGGTAGTTGACATCTGGTCCGCTTGCCATGATCGGAGGCGATCATGAGTACGCCGACCGCCGTTCATCTGCACACCCACAGCGAGTACTCGCTGCTCGACGGCGCCTGCAAGATCGACGCAATGGCGGCGCGGGCCGCAGAGCTGGGCCAGCCGGCGCTTGGACTTACCGATCATGGCGTTATGAACGGTGCGGTCGATCTCTACAAGGCCTGCGGAAAGCACGGAATCAAGCCGATCGTGGGCCTCGAGGCCTACTTCGTCGACGACCGCAAGGCGATCAGGGAGCAGCCGCGCTACGAGCGCAACCACCTGACGCTTCTTGCCGAGAACGACATTGGTTTCGCGAATCTGGTCAAGCTCACCTCGGCGAGCTTCCTGGAGGGGTTTTCCCGCGGCAAAGCCAACCTCGACCTGGAGCTGCTGGCGCGCCACTCGGAGGGAGTCATTGCGCTCACCGGCTGCCTGCAGTCGCGCTTCTGCCGCCGTCTGGTGGAGGAGCGCCCCGACGACGCGCGGGCGAACGTCGACGATCTGATCCAGATCTTCGGGCCCGAGCAGGTCTACTTCGAGGTGCAGAAGAACGGGCTTGCCGAGCAGGACAAGGCGAACGAGGGAATCGTCCGGATCGCTCGGGAGTTGGGACGTCCCGTGGTTGGCACAGCGGACGTCCACTACCTGCGGCGTGAGGATTTCGACAACCACGCCGCACTCCTCTGCGTGCAGACGAAGTCAACCGTTGAAGCGCCGAAGCTGAGCTTCGACACCAACGAGTTCTTCCTCAAGAGCTCCGAGGAAATGACAGAGGCGTTTGCCGAGTGGCCGGAGGCCGTCGCGACGACCATGGAGATCGCCGATCGCTGCAAGGTCGAGATCGAGCTCGGCAAGCTGTTGCTGCCGCGCTATCCCACGCCCGACGGCTCCGAGCCCGAGGCGATGCTTCGCCGGATCGCCGACGAAGGGTTGCGCGCTCGCTATGGCGATCCGCTTCCGGCCGAGGCGGTCGAGCGACTTGAGTTCGAGCTTGGCGTGATCGAGGAGATGGGGTTCTCCTCTTACTTCCTGATCGTCTGGGACTTCGTGCGCTTCGCCAAGGAAAACGGCATCGCCGTCGGGCCGGGCCGCGGATCAGCGGCCGGTTCGATCGTCTCCTTCTGCCTCAACATCACCGACATCGATCCGCTCGCGAACGACCTCCTGTTCGAGCGGTTCCTGAACCCCGGCCGCAAATCGATGCCGGATATCGACATCGATTTCTCGGTCCGAGGCCGCGAGCGGATGATCCGCTACGTCGCCGACAAATACGGCCGCGAATCGGTCGCCCAGATCATCACCTTCGGCAAGATGGCGCCACGCGCCGCCACGCGGGACGCCGCACGTGTACTTGGGTTCGAATACGGCATGGGCGACAGGCTCGCGAAGCAGATTCCGGAGCCGATCATGGGCCGCAGCCCCTCCTTCGAGGACTGCCTGCGGCAGGGCCAGGAGCTGAGGCAGACCTATGACGCTGACGCTGACGCAAAGCGGATCATCGACGTCGCCCGAGGCCTCGAGGGGATCATCCGCAACAACTCGATCCACGCCGCCGCCGTGGTGATCGCCGACCGCCCGCTCCAGGAGATCGTGCCCCTGCAGCTAGCCGAGGACCGCAGCGCCCCCGCCGCGCCTGCTGCGAACGGCAATGGGAGCGGCAAGCCCGAGCGCCAGTACAAGATCGTCACCCAGTACTCGATGGGTCCAATCGAGGAGATCGGCCTGCTGAAGATGGACTTCCTCGGCCTGCGCAACCTCGACGTGATCGAGGACGCGATCGAGATCATCGCGCGCTCGCGCGGCGAGCGGATCGACATGGACAAGATCCCGCTCGACGACGCCAAGACGTACGCGATGCTCGCCGAGGGTCGCTCGACCGGCGTCTTCCAGTTCGAGTCGGAGGGCATGCGCGATGCCCTGCGCAAGGTCGGCCCGACCGAGTTCGCGGACCTGGTTGCACTCGGTGCCCTCTACCGGCCCGGTGCGATGGCCTATATCCCCGCCTACGCGAAGGGGAAGAAGGATCCGAAGACGGTGCGCTACCCCGATCCGCGCCTGCGGGCGATCACCGAAGAGACCCACGGCTGCGTCGTCTACCAGGAGCAGCTGATGGCAATCGCTCGCTCGATGGCGGGCTTCTCGGGCGCCGAGGCGGACGATCTCCGCAAGGCGATCGGCAAGAAGAAGCGCGATCTGATGGCGACGATGAAGGACAAGTTCATGCAGGGCCTGGCCAAGTCAGGCACCGCCGCCCAGGTCGCCAGGGACCTCTGGAAGCTGAACGAAGCCGCGGCCGACTACTCCTTCAACAAGTCCCACGCCGCCTGCTACGCGCTGACCTCCTACCGCACCGCCTATCTGAAGGCGAACTTCCCGGCGGAGTACATGGCGGCGGTGATCTCGTCTGTGATGAACACCAAAGACAAGGTTCCGTTCTTCGTCAACCGCTGCGAGGAGATGGGGATCGAGGTTCTGCCTCCCGACGTCAATTCGTCCGATCACGACTTCGTGGTCAGCGAGAGCGCGATCCGCTTCGGCCTCGACGCGGTGAAGAACGTCGGCCACGCCGCCGTCGAGGCGATCCTGCGAGCGCGGGAGGACGGGGAGATCAGCTCGATCTGGGACTTCTGCGAACGAGTCGACGCCCGAGCCGTCAACAAGCGGGCGATCGAATGCCTCGTCAAGTGCGGTGCTCTGGACTCGACCGGGGCGACGCGCAAGGGGATGCTCGAGGCGCTGCCCGCCGCGCAAGCGGCTGGGCAGAAAGCCCAGGAGGACGCGCAGCTCGGGCAGGGGTCGATCTTCGACTTCGGCGACGAAGGTGCCGCCGGGCTGGACGGTGCTGTTTCGCGGAATCATCACCGGCCGCCCATCTCGGCGAGCGAGTTCGATCGCCGAGAGCTGCTGGCAATGGAGAAGGAGACGCTCGGCACCTACCTCTCATCTCACCCGCTCTCGGAAGTGGGGGACGCGCTGCGAGCCCGCGTCGACTGCCGGCTCGCCGATCTGGCGAGCAAGCCGGACGGCGCTTGGGTGACGGTTGGGGGGATCGTCGCGGACTGCAAGAAGATCCGTACCAAGAGTGGTTCGCAGATGATGTTCGCGACCCTCGACGACGTTGAGGCCCAGGTCGAGATGCTGGTCTTCAAAGCCGATCAGGCCGACAGCGCCGCCGCGATCGTCCCCGATGCCGTTGTGATCGTTCGCGGCCGCATCGACCACAAGGAGCGCGGGGAGACGAAGCTGGTGGTGCAAGAGGCCGAGCGCTTCGAACCTGACGGCGCGGAGATCGCTCGCGCGGCGTCGACGTCGACCGATCCCCTGCAGCCCTTCAAGCTGACCGTCAACGCCGCGGTTCTGAGCCGGCCGGATCTGGTCGACCAACTCAAGGAAGCATTCGAGCATCACAAGGGCGAGGCGGACGTCTACCTCGCCATCGACAGCGGCGATGGCAAGCCGAGGGAGATCAAGCTTGGCGATGGCTACCGGGTCCGGCCGTCGAGCGCTTTGCGAGCCGAGGTCGACGGCGTTCTCGGCCTTGAGTCACTTGCCGCCTAGTGACGCTGCTCGCAAGATTCTGACTCAGGTCACTCCCAACCCGGCCGGCGAGTAGCCTCATCGGCCCGCCTCGCACGTTGGTTGAGACAGGTCCTGGAACCGCTGGCAGACGACTCTAGACTTTGGCAATGCCGGCTACCCGCGAGAAGACCGGTGAGTGCCGCCAGTGCCGCTCGTTCTGCGACAGGATGATCGAGCCTCGCGGCTGCGTCGAGATGGGCTGCCGGTTTCTCTACAGCTTTGTCGACGCGCTGACCGGGATCCACTTCGTCGGGTGCATGCAGGGAGTCTTCGGGGCGAAGGTGGCTCTGGACGCCGTGTTGCAGCCAGGCGGATTTGGCGGCGTCAAGATGACCGGCGCCCCCCTGCCTCACTGCCCGTTTTCGGTGGAGCAGGCCTATCAGGGTTCCGGCCCGGCGTATGACTGCGTAAACCGGCGCTTCTTCGATTGCGCCGACGATGGGCCGGAGGGCTTGAAGGCTTTTGACTTGCGCGACCTCTGAAGCGACGGGGCCCTAACCACGACACGATTCGGTGTAGGATCGCCGCCATGAGCGATCCCGTTTCAGAGGCAGAGCAGGCAGTGGCGAACGCGACCGGCGAGAATGGAAGCCCACCCGCCGAGGGGCCGAGGTTCACCCTTGAGCTGAACCAGGACCAGAAGGACATCCGCGAGTGGGTCCACGGCTTTGCCGAGCAGGTCGTTCGGCCCGCGGCGGCGGAATGGGATGAGCGCGAGGAAACGCCGTGGCCGATCATCCAGGAGGCCGCCAAGATCGGCCTGTACGGTTTCGAAGCGCTCGGCCAGTTCTACGCCGACGAGACCGGCCTGACCCTCCCGATCGCCAACGAGGAGCTGTTCTGGGGCGACGCCGGGATCGGGATGGCGATCATGGGCACCTCGCTCGCGGTCGCGGCGATCTTCGGGCAGGGAACACCCGAGCAGATGGGAGAGTGGATCCCCCAGTGCTTCGGCACGCCGGAGGAGCCCAAGGTGGCCTCCTTCTGTGCGTCGGAGCCCGATGCCGGCTCCGACGTCTCGGCAATCCGCACCAGCGCCAAGTACGACGAGGCAAAGGACGAGTGGGTGCTCAACGGCCAGAAGGCCTGGGCTACGAACGGCGGCATCGCGGACGTGCACGTGGTGATCGCATCTGTGGATCGCGAGCTGGGCTCCCGCGGCCACGCAGCCTTCGTGATCCCGCCCGGCACGCAAGGCTGCGAGCAGGGCGCGAAGGTGAAGAAGCACGGTCTGCGCGCTTCCCATACGGCCGACGTGCACCTCGACGATTGCCGCATTCCCGGTTCATGCGTCCTCGGGGGCAAAGAGAAATTGGACGAACGGCTCGCGCGGGTGCGCGAGGGCAAGCGCTCCAAATCGCAGGCGGCGATGCAGACCTTCGAGGCAAGCCGGCCGACCGTCGGAGCGCAGGCGCTGGGCATCGCCCGTGCGGCGTACGAGTACGCGCTCGAGTATGCGAAAGAGCGTCACCAGTTCGGGCGCGCCATCATCGAGAACCAGGCGATCGCCTTCGCGCTGGCGGATATGAAGCTTGAGATCGATGCGGCTCGGCTCCTGGTCTGGCGGGCCGCCTGGATGGGCCGCAGCGGCCAGAAGTTTGAAAACGCCGAGGGCTCGATGTCGAAGCTGAAGGCGGGTGAGGTGGCCGTCTGGGCAACCGAGCGGGCGATTCAGATCCTGGGCGGCAACGGCTACACCCGCGAGTTTCCGGTCGAGCGGATGCACCGCGACGCGAAGATCTACACGATCTTCGAGGGCACGTCGGAGATCCAGCGCCTGGTCATCTCGCGCGCCATCTCCGGCGTCCACATCAAATAGCGCCTCGCTGCCTCAGCCCCGTACGGCGCAGCCGCTTCGCTGCCTGGACCTCCTTGCGATCCGGGCCCTTCTTGCTGGGCCCCGGCGTCTCCAGCGTCGCCGGCAACCCCTCGAAGCGCGGCTCCGAGAGAAATGCGGCGAGGCCGCTTTTGCCCATCTCGCCCTGGCCGACGTTGGCGTGGCGATCGCGGCAGGACCCCAGCGGAGCCGCGGCGTCGTTGACGTGGACGCAGCGCAGGCGCTCCAGGCCGACCTTCTCGTCGGCCTCGTCGAGTACCGCGGAGAGACGATCGGCATCGGTGATGTCATAGCCCTGGACAAAGAGGTGGCACGAGTCGAGACACAGTCCGAGGCGAGCGCCTCCGCCGGCGCACTCGATCAGCTCGGCCGTCTCGTCGAAGTTGCGACCGAGCAGCCCCTTGTGGCCGGCGGTCTGCTCGAGCAGCAGCGGGCACCGCTCGCTGGCCTTCAGGGCCGCCGCGATCGTTTTCGCCGCCCGCTTGATCGAGGCGTCAAGAGGCTCACCCTTCTGCGCTCCTGGGTGCAGCACGACGCCGGCCGCGCCGATTTGATCGCCAATCCGCAGGGCGTGGCTCAACGAGTCCAGCGACTTCTTGCGCAGGTCGGCGTCCTTTGTGGCGCAGTTGATCAAGTACACGGCATGAATCACTACCGCCTTGATCGGGGACGCCGCCATCGCCTCGCGGAAGGCTGCGAAATCCTCGTCGCTGTAGCGGGTGGGACGCCACATGCGCGGGCTCTGGTTAAAGATCTGAATTGCCTCGCAACCGAGGTCGGCGCCGCGCCCGATCGCTTTGTCGAGCCCGCCGACTGTGGAAACATGCGCGCCGATCAACATGCCTGAACTCTCTCCTATCCGTCCGAGGAATACGTGACCGCGCTCCCGCGCCCGTCTGAAGATCGGGGGCGCGAAGGTCGGACCTCACGATTCAGGTTTGCCCCCTCACCGACCGGCGCCCTGCACATCGGCGGGGCAAGGACGGCACTCTACAACTGGCTTGCCGCTCGCGGAACCGGAGGCGAGCTGGTACTTCGCATCGAGGACACGGACCGCGAGCGGTCCACCGATGAGAACGTCGAGCAGATCCTCGACGCGCTGCGGTGGCTGGAGCTCGACTGTGACGAGGGTCCCATCTCCCAGGTGTCCAGAAACGACCGCCATACCGCCGCCCTGCTGCGCCTGCTTGAGACGGGCGCCGCCTATCGGGATTCGGCGACGGCAAAGGACGTGGCAGCATGGAAGGCCGAGCATGGCGCCGATCGCGGCTATCGCGGCGAGCCGGTCGACGAGCCGAACGCGGCCATACGCCTCCGCGTCCCCGCTGACGGGGAGACCGTCGTTCACGACCTGATCCGCGGCCCCGTCCGCTTTCCGAACCGCAGCTACGACGACTTCGTCATCGCGCGCGGAGACGGTTCAGTCCTCTACAACTTCGCGGTGGCGGTCGATGACGCCGAGATGGGAATCACGGATGTGGTCCGGGGCGACGATCACCTCTCGAATACGCCGAAGCAGCTTCTGGTGCTGGCCGCGCTTGGTTATGAGGCTCCGCGTTACGCTCACCTACCGCTGCTGCATGGCCCTGATGGGCGCAAGCTCTCCAAGCGCCACGGCGCGGCGTCAGTGCAGGAGCTGCGGGAGGCCGGATATCTACCCGCCGCGGTTCGCAACTACCTCGCGCTGCTTGGCTGGGGGGCCGACGACGACACGACTCTGATGTCAACCGATGAGCTGGTTGAACGCTTCCGGGTCGGAGACGTCGGCCGAGCCGCCGCGATCTTCGACGAGCGGAAGCTGCGCTGGGTCAATGGTCGCTTCATGCGCGCGCTGTCGCCGGATGAGTACACGCGCACGGTCGCGCAACACCTCGGGCGCGAATTCGATCAGCGGCTTCGCACCGCGTGTGAGATCTGCCAGGAGAAAGCCCAGACGCTCGAGGAGGTTTGGCCTCTGATCCGCTTTCTCTTCGAGCCGCCGGTGGAGGATGAGGGGGCCTGGGCGAAGGTGATGAGACCCGAGACCTTGGCGCTGCTCGAAGCGTCACGGACGGCACTGGCCGATCTCGAGCCGTTCGATTCCAGCTCGGTGGAGGAGGCGCTTGCTGTCCTTCCCGATCGCCTGCAGGCGAAGCCTGGGCGGATCTACCAGCCGATTCGCGTTGCGATCACCGGTACCACGGTGTCGCCGGGGATCTTCGAGTCTCTGGCGGCGTTGGGGAGGGAGGAATCCCTGGAGCGGATCGATACCGCGATCGATCGTCTGCGCGGAAGCGCACAAGAACCCGCCTGATACCCCCGACGCACGCGTCACGAGGGGATCTGACCCCTGGATAAGAACCTGTTCCAGAATGACCACGAGACCGGGTTAGGACCTATCCCGGTAGGGGAATCGCACCCCTGGCTACGGCCCAGGACCGGCGCGGATTCGGCCTCGTCGCGAATCCCACATGGCGCTGCCATGCGGAATCCGCGCCGTGACCGCCCCGCTTGGTCC
>JBAVGD010000128.1:0-4086 GCA_049684635.1 Solirubrobacterales bacterium
GGGTGAGCCAGACCAGGTCCGGATGCGGCGAGGGATCGAGCAGGGCGCGGCGTCGGGCGTCATCGGGGTCCGCGGCGGACCCGGCGAGGATCTCGGCGGCGAAGACGCGGGCTGCGTGCCGCTTACCGGAGCCGGGGGGCCCCCGGAACAGGTAGGCGTGGGAGGGCCCAGACGCAAGCGCGGCCGTGAGGGCGACCCTGGCCCGGGCCTGGTGCTCGGTTGCGGCCTCGATCGCGTCACTCACGTTCGGTTGCTCCCCACGACCTCGATGATCCTGGCGTGCACCTCCTCGACGCTGCCGTTCCCATCCACCACCACGACGCGGTCGGAAGCGACCTGGGCGATCTCCTCGTAGGCGTCAGCAACCGCGCGCTGCAACTCGAGGCCCTCGGACTCGAAGCGGTCTCCCCCGTCGGCACGGCCGAGGCCAACCTCCGGATCGACTCGCAGCAGCACCGTGAGGTCCGGCCAGAGGCCTTCGGTGGCGGCATCGGTGAGGGAGATCACCTCGCCGACGCCCAACCCACGCGCCGCTCCCTGGTAGGCCACGCTGGAATCTGCGAAGCGATCGGAGACGATGTCGCGGCTCTCCTCCAGGGCAGGACGGATCACCCGGGCGGTGAGATCGGCACGGGCCGCGAGGAAGAGCAGGAGCTCCGCGAGCGGATCGATCTCCACTCCGGGGTCAGCCAGAAACTCGCGGATCCGCTCGGCGGCGTCGGTGCCTCCGGGCTCGCGAATCAGCAGCGTCTCAGGGCCGAGCGCCTCAGCCAGGAGGCGGGCCTGGGTGCTCTTGCCGGAGCCGTCGATCCCCTCGAGCGAGATGAACATCAGGTGGCCGCCCCAGATCGTCGCCGCACTTCATCACTCCCCCAAATAGCGTTGCTACTCGGGCTCGCCGCATCGCTGCCTGGCGCCGCCCGGGTCACCTCATTTGCCGGTCGCGGCTTTGGCGCGTTTGCGGCGACGTTTGCGCGTCGCTGTCGTGACGCCGTCATCTGAGCCACTCGGCGGCGGCTGTTTGGCCATCGCTGTTTTGGCGGTGCGGGCAGCCTCGCGTTCGGCGCGCTTCTGCTTCATTTCTTCCATCGACGGGCATTCGCCGTTCAGGCACAGGTTCCAGGAACGCCCGCGGAAGGGCACGACTTTCAGACGTGGCGTCTGATCGCAAATCGAACAGCGCTCCTCCAGCCGGAAGACGTCGCCGCGCTGGGGAAGGGGAAAGGTCCGGTCGCAGGCGGTCGGATCATCTGCCTTCCATCCGGTGCAGCCGACGAAGCGTTTGCCGGATTTTTTCGCGCGGATGATCCGCAGCATGTGGGGCGAGCCGTCCTCCTGAGTGCGACCGGCTTCTTCGCACGCCTTGCACGGACCGAGGAGGCGGTCCTTGTCCATCCCGGCCCAAACGACCTTGGCCAGGTCCTCGCGGCTCTCCTCGATTTCCGACCAGGTCCTGTGCAGGAGGTCGCGGCTGTCGGCGACGACCTTGCCCTTCGTCATCGCGCCGGCCGCGATCTGATCCATCTCTTCCTCTAGCTGGGCCGTCATCTCGGGCGTCGCCATCCGTGGCACGTACTTCTTGAAGGCGTCGTACATAGCGATGCCGGTCTCCGAGGGGACCGGGGGATTGCCATAGACGTAGCCGCGGTCGTAGAGCTTCTGGATGATCTCCGCCCGGGTTGCCTTGGTGCCGAGGCCTCGCTCCTCCATCATCTCGATCAGCTTCCCCTGCGAGATCCGCGACGGTGGCTGGGTCTCCTTGTCGACGATCCAGGGCTCACCGTCGAGCTCCAGTTGCTGCCCCTCCTCCAGCTTCGGAATCTCGTCGTCGGAGGAGCGCGCGTAGGTGTAGATCGCCGCGTAACCGGGATCGACGACGACAGAGCCGCGCACGAAGTAGATCTCCGAGCCGGCCTCGATGTCCGCGCGGGTGGACTCGGTGATCATCGGCGGGCTGAAGGTCGCGAGGAAGCGGCGCACGACCAGCTCGTAGACGCGGCGCTTGGGGCCCTCGAGAGCACCCGGGTGGACCGCCTGGGTCGGGTAGATCGGCGGGTGGTCCGTGGTCTCTTTTTTGCCCCGGGTCGGTGTCAGGGTCGGCTGCTCGAGCAGGCCGGCGGACGCCGAGAACTCCTTGATCCGAACCAGCGAGGTGATCAACTCCCGGAGTGGTAGCGAGGGCGGGTAGACCGTGTTATCGGTGCGTGGATAGGAGATGAAGCCGTCCATGTAGAGGTCCTCGGCGATCCGCATCGCGCTGGCGGGGGTGATGCCGAGACGGCTGGAGGCATCGGTCGTGAAGGCGGTCGTGTTGTACGGGGTCGGCGGCTTGCGCGTGTTCTTGCGAGCCGTTACCGATTTGACCGTGCCGGGGCTCGAAGTGCCGGCAAGGGCTGCGTCCGCCTCACCTTTCTCCCAGAATTTGTCGGTCGTGTGATGGGTCTCGAAGCTGCCATCGGAATGCTGGAACTTGGCCAACAGCTCCCAGAACGGTTTCGCGACATGCGCGCGGCGTTCCATCTCCCGCTCGACGATCAGCCCCAGGGTCGGGCTCTGAACGCGGCCGACCGAGAGGAAGTTGGAACCGAAGCGGCGGGTGGTGAGAGAAACGGCGCGGGTCAGCGTCGCGCCCCAGAGCAGATCGATGTCCTGGCGGGCAGCGCCGGCGTTGGCGAGCGGAAACGAGAGTTCGTCCAGGTTCGAGAAGGCGCGCTCGATCTCTTCCTTGGTCAGCGCTGAGTAGCGAGCTCGCTTGATTCTCAGCGTGCCGTCCGCGATGCCCTCGCGCGAACCCAGCTGGGGATTTGCATCGAGGATCTCCTCCAGCGCCTCGAGGCCGATCAGCTCGCCCTCGCGGTCGAAGTCGGTGGCGATCACGAGCTCGTCCGCGCCTTTGGCGACTTTCTTCACCGCTTTGACGACGTTTTTGTTGGTCGGTTCCTTGATCAGCTCGGCGTCGATCAACTCGTGGAGGTCCGTCTTCTGCCAGCTCGAGTAGCGCTCCGGAAACGCGGGGCCCAGAACGTGGCCCTTGAGCCCGATCGCCATGTGCTCCCCGTCACCGTCGCGCCAGGTGTAGAAGGGCACTTTGTAGGTCGCATCGCTCGACGGATTGTCGCCGAGGATCTGGGCGATCTTCTTTGCGCTGTTGTTCTTCTCGGTGACTATCAGTCGCATCTGAGATAGACAAGCAGGTCCGAATGGCTCTTCCCGGTGATGGGAAATTTCATGCTTGCCTTGCGGCCGGCGAGGGTAGCAGGGCGGCTCGGCGGTCCGGCTGAGCGGTGTGTCGGTCCCGCCCCACCGCTCGCGCATCCGGCCGGTGCCGCTTCCCATCCCACCTGACCGGCGAGCGCCAATCCCCGTAGGATCGCTCCGCTCATGAACTGCTTGGTGACAGGCGGTGCGGGCTTCATCGGCTCCAATCTGGTCGATGCCCTGCTCGCCCGCGACGATAACGTGACAATCGTCGACGACCTCTCGACGGGGCGGCGCGAGAACCTGGAGGGGGCCCTGGCGGCGGGGGCAACGCTTCACGTGCAGGACATCCGTGAGGGGAGCGCGCTGACCGAGCTGGTCGCGGAGGCGCAGCCGGCGGTCGTCTTTCACCTGGCCGCCCAGATCGATGTCCGCAAGTCGGTTGCCGATCCGGCGTTCGATGCTTCGATCAACGTTGGCGGCACCGCAAACGTGTTGGAGGCGGCGCGAACCGCCGGAGCGCGTCGCGTCGTCTTCACCTCGACCGGCGGCGCGATCTACGGCGAGGGCGAGGGGCAGGACCTGCCGCTTGGCGAGAACGCGCCGATCGCACCGCTCTCCCCCTACGGCCAGAGCAAGTTCGCGGGAGAGGGTTACCTGGCGCTGTACGAGAGGCTCTATGGCCTCTCGAGCGTGGCGCTGCGACTGGGCAACGTGTATGGGCCCCGTCAGGATCCGCTCGGAGAGGCCGGCGTGATCGCGATCTTCTGCGGCCGGCTGCGCGCCGGCGAGCGGCCGACCGTGTTCGGCGACGGCAAGCAGACCCGTGACTACATATATGTGGGTGACGTCGTCGCGGCGGCGTTGGCCACCGCCGCCGCCGAGACG
>JBAVGD010000129.1:0-2024 GCA_049684635.1 Solirubrobacterales bacterium
CCGTTACACGACTGTTGAGATCGGGCTAAGGCCCGGGATCTCGGATCGCGGCTGGCGGGGCAGCCGAAATCCCGTGGTATGTTCCGGCCGCTTTGCGGGGGAGCTCCAGACACCACCGGCGTTCCCGCCTTTACGGGGCTGCTGTTGGCGCGATCATCGCGGCCGTGGGTCTCTCATTCGTCGGCTGCGGCGAAACGTCCTCCGAGTCAAACGAAACGGCTGGGACCTACAGGGTCAAGGTCGTTAGGGCGGAATTCCCCACCAGCCAACGACTTGGCGAAACCACCTTGCTGACGATCGGTGTCCGCAACGCCGGGCGCAAGACGATTCCCGCCCTTACGGTCACGACCTCGGTGGCGGGCAAAGCCGGCGAAGACTCGACGTTGCCATTCGGGATCCGCGATCCCCAACCGGGCCTGGCCCAGCCGGACCGGCCGGTGTGGGTCCTCTCGGCCCGCTATCCGAGACTTGCCGGCTCCTCGACGCCGGCCGGGGCGGAAACCGCGGCCCGCAAGACATTCGCCTTCGGGCCGCTGAAGCCAGGACGCTTGATCGAAGCAGTGTGGAAGTTGAACGCGGTCAAGAGCGGGAAGTTCACGCTGCTGTACAAGATCGGCGCCGGTCTCAGCGGTGCCGGCAAGGCGACGACCGCGGCGGGGGTGGAACCCGGCGGTTCGTTCAGCGTGCACATCTCCACAGCCCCGCCGAACACGATCGTCACCGACAACGGCGAAGTCGTCACTATCCCGAGCAAGCCGCGGCGCGGTCCCAGGTAGCCTTCCGGCATGGGATGTCGCGTCGCTTCGTGCGTCGCTTCAGCGGTAATCGCGATAGCCGTCCTTCCCGCCTGCGGCGAGGCGCGGGTGCCTAACGGCAGCTCGGGACCCGGCACAGCCGGCCGCGCAGGCACGGGCGTTGCCCTCGCGAAGATCGGCCGCTTCGACAACCCCGTCTACGTGGCCGGCGCGCCTGGCTTTCCAGATCTGCTCTTCGTGGTCGAGCAACCGGGCAAGGTCGAGGTCCTCCGCAAAGGACACCTTCTCGGGCATCCGTTCCTCGACATCTCGGGGCTGGTTTCCTTCGGCGGCGAGCGTGGCCTGCTCTCGATCGCCTTTCCCCCCGACTACCGCCGGAGCCGGCGCTTCTACGTCTACTACACCGACGCCCAGGGCAACATCCGAGTAGATGAATTCAAGCGGCAAAGCGCGACGCGAGCCGCGCGGGGTTCGCGTCGCGCGGTGATCGAAATACCCCACCCGACGAACTCCAATCACAACGGCGGCCAGATGCAGTTCCTCGGCGATCTCCTCTACTTCGGGACCGGCGACGGTGGCTCGGCCGGCGATCCGCCCAACAACGCCCAGAACCGGGACAGCCTCCTTGGCAAGCTGCTGCGAATCGACCCCCGGCCGAGTGGTGGGCGTCCCTACACCGTCCCCCCCGACAACCCCTTCGTCGGCAAGCCGGGTCGCGACGAGATCTACAGCTACGGCCTGCGCAACCCGTTCCGCTTCTCCTTCGACACGACCAGCTCGGCGCAGCCGCGGATCGCGATCGGCGACGTCGGTCAGAATCGCTTCGAGGAGCTCGACTACACCACCCTCGCCGCCGCGAGCGGCGCCAACTTCGGCTGGGACGCACTCGAGGGCTTCGCCCCCTTCACCGAAGAAAACAGCGGCACACCCGACCCAGGCGGTACCACCAAGCCGATCATGGCCTACTCCCACAGCCGCGACGGCGGCAGCTGCTCGATCATCGGCGGCTACGTCGTCCGCGACCCACGCCTGCCTGCGCTGCGCGGCCGCTACCTATACACGGACTATTGCTCGGGACAGCTGCGCAGCCTCGTCCCGCATCTGCGCCGCGCAAGCCACGACCGCCGGCTCGGCCTCAGCGTCGGATCCCCGACCTCCTTCGGCGAAGACGACAGCGGTCGCCTTTACGTCTGCTCTCAGGAAGGTTCCGTCTACCGCCTCGTCCCGGGGTAAGGGAGGCCGCCCCCGAAACGGAGTGGATGCCTGTCA
>JBAVGD010000130.1:0-2368 GCA_049684635.1 Solirubrobacterales bacterium
GCAAAGAATAGGGCGGCGGTCCTGGGGACTGGGCAGACGCACCACCGCAGCAAGCGGAGGGACGTGTCGATGGCCGGCCTGTGCCGCGAGGCGGCCGACCGGGCACTCGCCGACGCGGGCCTGACCGCGGATCAGATCGACGCGGTCGTGGTCGGCAAGGCACCGGACCTGTTCGAGGGCGTCATGATGCCCGAGCTCTACCTGGCCGACGCGCTTGGCGCGGTGGGCAAGCCGCTGCTGCGCGTGCACACCGCTGGGTCGGTCGGTGGCGCGACGGGACTCGTGGCGGCCAGCCTGATCGAGGCGGGCGTGCACCGGCGAGTGCTCGCCGTGGCATTCGAGAAGCAGTCCGAGTCCAACGCGATGTGGGCGCTGTCGATCACCCCGCCGTTCTCGACGCCGGTCCTGGCCGGCGCGGGCGGCTATTTCGCCCCGCACATCCGCTCCTATATCCGGCGATCGGGCGCTCCGGCGCACATCGGCGCGATGGTGGCGGCCAAGGACCGGCGCAACGGCGGCCGCAACCCGTACGCCCACCTCCAGCAAGCCGACAAGACGATGGAAGAGGTGCTGGCCTCTCCGATGCTGTGGGACCCGGTCCGCTACGACGAGACCTGCCCGTCCTCGGACGGGGCCTGCGCCGTGGTCCTCGGCGACCAGGCCGCCGCCGAGGCGTCCAGCGGCCCGGTCGCCTGGATCAGGGCCACGGCGATGCGGACCGAGCCGACGATGTTCTCCGGCAAGGACAACGTCAACCCGAGGGCCGGCGCCGACTGCGCCGCCGCGCTCTGGGCAGCGGCCGGGATCACCAGCCCGATCGACCAGATCGACGCGGCGGAGATCTACGTGCCGTTCTCCTGGTTCGAGCCGATGTGGCTGGAGAACCTGGGCTTCGCCGCGCAAGGCCAGGGCTGGCGGCTGACCGAGGCGGGAGAGACCGAGATCACCGGGTCGATCCCGGTCAACGCCTCCGGCGGCGTGCTCAGCTCCAACCCGATTGGCGCGTCCGGGCTGCTGAGATTCGCCGAGTCGGCGATGCAGGTGATGGGCAAGGCCGGCGACCACCAGGTCGCCGGCGCCAGGACTGCCCTGGGCCACGCCTATGGCGGCGGCTCACAATACTTCTCCATGTGGGTCGTCGCCGACACCCCCGACTGAGCCGTCAGGCAGCCTCAGGCGCTAGCAGGCGGTCGGCCCTGACCCGGTCGGGCCATCCGGCTCGTCCCGCGCGGCCGCGACGTCAGCTGTAGCTGACCGGCAGCCGCTTGATGCCGTTCAGCCAGCCGGAGCGCAGGCGCTCGGCGTCGCCTGCCATCCGGATCGACGGCATGGCGTCGGCGATCGCGTTGAAGATCAGGTCGATCTCGAGCCTGGCAAGGTTGGCCCCGATGCAGTAGTGCGCGCCCGTGCCGCCGAATCCCAGGTGCGGGTTCGGGTTGCGGGTCACGTCGAACCGCTCCGGCGCCTCGAAGACGTCCTCGTCGAAGTTGGCCGACCGGTAGAACATGCCCACCCGCTGGCCCTTCTTGATCTCGTGGCCGCCGAGCGTGGTATCTGCCTTGGCCGTCCGCTGGAACGCGGTCACCGGAGTGGCCCACCTGACGATCTCGTCCGGAGCCGTCTCCGGCCGCTCGGCGCAGAACAGCTCCCACTGCTCGGGGTGATCGAAGAAGGCGAGCATGCCGTGCGAGATCGCGTTGCGCGTGGTCTCGTTGCCCGCAACCGAGAGGAGGATCATGAAGAAGCCGAACTCGTCGTCGGAGAGCTTGCCGCCATCGATCTCCGCGCTGACCAGCTTGGTGACGATGTCGTCGCGCGGGCACGTGCGGCGGTCCTCAGCCATCACCATCGAGTAGCCGACGAGCTCGGCCGCCGCCATGGTGCCGACGTCGCCGAATTCAGGGTCGTCGTAGCCGATCATCAGGTTGGACCACTCGAAGATCTTCTTCCTGTCCTCCTGGGGGATGCCTATCAGCTCGGCGATGGCCTGCAACGGCAGCTCGCAGGCGATGTCGGTGACGAAGTCCCCGGAGCCTTCCTCGATCGCCGTCCGCACGATCCGCGCCGCCCGCTCGGAGAGCGCCGCCCGCAGGTTGCCGATCGCTCGGGGGGTGAACCCGCGGGAGACGATGCCGCGCAGCTTGGTGTGGTGCGGCGGGTCGATGTTGAGCATGATCAGCCGCTGCATCCCCAGGGTCTCCTCGGTCTGCACCTGGCTCAGCCTGATGATCGCGGTGTTCTCCCAGCTACCGAACAGCTCGCTGTTGCGCGAGATCTCGACGATGTCGGCATGCTTGGTGACGACCCAGTAACCCTCGTCGTCGAAGCCTCCAGCACCGCGCGGCTGCGCGTTCCACCACACCGGGGC
>JBAVGD010000131.1:0-14915 GCA_049684635.1 Solirubrobacterales bacterium
GCCGTGCCCATGGCGCCGCCTGCCGGAGAGGTGAGCCAGCGCCTGCGCCGCGGTTCCGCGCCGCGAGCGGCGGCGCGCCGCACGACCCGAATCGGCAACCGTTAGGCGCAGGCGATGCCCATGCCGATGCGCCTCGACGGCGATCGCCGGGCCACCATGCTCGATGGCATTGACAATCAGGTTGTCGACGGCCCGCGCGAGCTCGAAGGAATCGCCGTCGACCACCGCCCCACCGGCATTCCAATCGAGCGCGATCGAGCCACCGCTCAGAGTCGTCCGGGTCCGCCAGCGCCGTACGGAGGAGTCGACCAGGGACAGCATGGGAATTGCCTCCGGCGCGCTCGGCGGGGCTCCACCGTTGATCTCCCGGTCAAGCTGTTCGAGGGCGGACGCGGCAAGCCGCAACGAACCCTCGACACTGTCGATCGCCGCCGGATCCCGGCCGGCGGCCAAAGCCAGCGCCTGCAGCGGCCGGCGCACCTCGTGCAACGCCTGGTTGAGGGCGTTGCGCCGGCGGCCCGCACGCAGTCCGTAGACGGTCATCACCGCCGCCATGGATGCCGCAAGGGGCCAGGCCGCAAAGGCAACGGGCACATGCGTCATCCCTCCACCAGCCTGTATCCGACCCCCCAGCAGTTGACCACATAACGGCCCTGCTCCGGGTCCAGTTTGCGGCGCAATCTGCTCGCATGCGAATCGAGGGTTCGCGTCCGCGCGGGCGCCTGGTAACCCCACACGTCCTCCAGCAGCTCCTGCTTCGAAAACACCCTGTGCGGGTCCGATGCGAGCATGCGCAGCAGGGCGAACTCCTTGTTTGAGAGATGGACCTCACGCTGTCCCACCCAGGTTTTCCGCCGCGCCGGATCGACGACCACCTCACCCACCCGGCAGGGGCCGTCGCGCCGTTCCGACCGGCGCCGCAGAACGGCACCGATGCGAGCCCGCAGCTCCGGATAGTGGAACGGCTTGACGACGTAGTCATCAGCACCGAACTCGAGCCCGCGCACCCGATCCGCGTCGGCGCTGCGCCCGGTCAGGACGATGACCGGCAGGTCCGGGTCGAACCTCGAGCTGACGCCGTCCGAATCGCGGATCTCGCGCAGCACGTCAAGTCCCGCGGCGTCGGGGAGCGTCAGATCGAGCAGCATCAGATCCGGTTGCTTGTAACGGCAGAAGCGCAACGCGTCGGAAGCACTTGGCGCCGGCAGCACCCCGAACCGATCTGCGATGAGGTGATCGCAAAGCAGCTCCAAGGTCACCGTGTCGTCCTCGCAGACCACAACGCTCGCGATCTCTCTTCTCTGGGGCAACATGGTCTGTCTTGTTAAGCCCCGAGCGCGGCAAACTCTCCCCGGCCAGGCGCAACAAAATGCATACGCTCTTCATGGATGAGCGTCGCTGCTCGCATCGAACTGACCCAAGGCGACATCACGCGCGAAGACGTCGATGCAATCGTCAATGCCGCAAATGGACGGCTGGCGCACGGCGGCGGCGTGGCCGGGGCGATCTCACGTGCGGCTGGGCCCGATCTGCAGCGCGCCTGCGATCGTCTCATCGCCGACCGCGGCGCCCTGGGCACAGGCGAAGCCGTGGCCACCGACGCCTTTCTCCTGCCATGCCACAAGGTCATCCATGCAGTGGGACCGATCTACGGTCGCCATAAGGGCCAGGAGGCAAGCCTGCTGGGCACCGCGCATCGCAGCGCGATCGCCCTCGCGGCGGACCTGGGGCTGAGAACGCTCGCCTTTCCCGCCATCTCCTGCGGCATCTACGGTTACCCGCTCGAGGAGGCGGCGCCAATCGCGATCGCGGCGACGGCGGATGCGCTGGCCGCTGCTCCGGGCATCGAACGAGTCCGTTTCTGCTTCATCGGCAGGCGCGAGTACGAAGTATTCGACCGAGCGTTGAAAGCCACCGTCGCCGCTGGCAAAGACCGCTAACGGGGTTCGAGTGCGGCCTGCGCGGCCGCGACGCGTGCGATCGGCACCCGGAAGGGTGAGCAGCTGACGTAATCGAGCCCAACGTCGTGGAAGAACTTGATGCTGGCCGGATCGCCTCCGTGCTCGCCGCAGATGCCGAGTCCGAGGTTCGGACGGCATCCGCGCCCCCGCTCGACGGCCAGCTTCACCAACTCGCCCACGCCGTCGGTATCGAGGGTCTCGAATGGGCTGCGCGAGACGATCTTGCGGCGGAGGTACTCGGTGAGGAATCGTCCCTCCGAATCGTCGCGCGAGAAACCAAGAGCCGTCTGGGTCAGGTCATTGGTCCCGAAGCTGAAGAAATCCGCGTGCTCAGCCAGGCGATCCGCCACCAGGCAGGCGCGCGGCAGCTCGATCATCGTGCCGACCGTGAACGCCACCGGCTCCCCGGCGATCCGCTCGGTTACCTCGGCGGCGGTCGCCTCGACCAGGGCCCGCATCGCAGCCAGCTCCCGCTCGTAGTCGACCAGCGGGATCATGATCTCGAGCGCCGGGGCGTCCCGCGCCTGCTCGCGGACGGTCGCCGCCGCCGTCACCGCCGCCCTGACCTGCATCTCGTATATCTCGGGGAAGAGAAGCCCGAGGCGGCAGCCTCGCGTTCCGAGCATCGGGTTCGTCTCCTCGAGCTGCCGGACGCGGTGCAACTCGGCCTCGAGGCGCTCGATGACCGCCATCTCGGCCCCCGTCGCAACTTCGCGCTCGACCTGCACCGCCAGGTCCTCGGCACGCGGCAGGAACTCGTGCAGCGGCGGATCGAGCAGCCGAATCGTCACCGGCATGCCCGCCATCAGCACGAAGAGCTCTTCGAAGTCAGCCCGCTGCAGGGGCTCGAGCTCGGCCAGCGCGGCCCGGCGGGCGGGCTCATCCGCGGCCATGATCATCTCGCGCACGGTTGCCTGGCGCTCGTCGCCGAGGAACATGTGCTCGGTGCGGCAGAGGCCGATCCCATGGGCGCCAAAGCGGAGCGCCGCTTCAGCGTCCGCCGGACGATCGGCATTTGCCCGCACGTCGAGCCGCCGCAGATCGTCCGACCAGGCAAGGACCGCCTGAAAGTAGCTGTCAATCTCGGTTTCGACCAGCGGCACATCCTGGACGGTCACCAATCCGGCCGTCCCGTCGATCGCGATCGGGTCGCCCTCGCGCAGAACCGTCCCGTCGACCTCCATCTGACGCCGCTCGAGATCGATCTCCAGCGCCGAGGCCCCGCAAACGCACGGCTTTCCCATCCCCCTGGCGACGAGCGCGGCGTGAGACGCCTTGCCGCCCTCGGAGGTGAGGATGCCCTTGGCGACGTGGAATCCGGCGACGTCGTCGGCCTCGGTGAAGGGGCGGACGAGGATCACCCGCTCTCCGTTTGCGGCGCGCTCGACGGCGCGCTCGGCCGTAAAGACAATTACGCCCTTGGCCGCGCCCGGAGACGCGGGCACGCCATGGGCAAGCGGATCGAGCTCGAAGCCCGGGTCGAAGGACGGATGCAGAAGCGCCTCCAGCTTCGACGCGTCGAGTTTCATCAGTGCTTCCTCGCGGCTGAGGATGCCTTCCGCGACCATGTCCACGGCGACCCGAACCGCCGCCTGCGGCGGGCGCTTCGCCGAACGCGTCTGCAGCATGTAGAGGGTGCCCTCCTCGATCGTGAACTCCACGTCCTGCATGTCGCCGAAATGGCGCTCGAGGGCGTTGACGATCTCGACCAGCCGGCGATGGGCGTCGGGCAGCACCCTCGCCATCTCCGCCAGATCGCTGGTGTCGCGTGTTCCCGACACCACGTCCTCGCCCTGGGCGTTGAGGAGGAAGTCACCCGATGGCCGCGGCGCCCCGGTGATCTCGTCGCGGCTGAAGGCAACGCCGGAACCGGAATCCTCGCCCTTGTTGCCGAAGACCATCTGCTGCACGTTGACGGCCGTGCCCCAGTCGTCCGGGATCGCGTTCAGCCGCCGGTACTCGACCGCACGCGCCCCGTTCCAGGAGCCGAAGACCGCCGCCACCGCGTCGGTCAGTTGCCGGCGCGGGTCCTGCGGGAAATCTTCGCTCGTCTGCTCGCGGCAGATCCGCTTGAACTCCTCGACCAGCAGGCGCAGATCGTCCGCCTCCAGCTCGGTGTCCATAGAGACGCCCCGCGCCTCCTTCCTGTCTCGAATCGCCTGCTCGAAGAGCATCCCGTCGATCCCTGCGACCACATTGCCGAACATCTGCACGAGGCGGCGGTAGGAGTCCCAGGCGAAACGCTCGTTCCGCGTTCGAGCCGTAAGACCGCCGACCGATTCATCCCCGAGGCCGAGGTTGAGAACCGTGTCCATCATTCCGGGCATCGACTC
This sequence comes from Solirubrobacterales bacterium, assembly GCA_049684635.1. GTDB lineage: Bacteria > Actinomycetota > Thermoleophilia > Solirubrobacterales > 70-9 > VRUE01. The sequence continues at coordinate 4,295 of JBAVGD010000131.1, forward strand.
GCGCGCGCCCGAGCGGACCGACACGAGGAGGGGATCCGTGGGGTCCCCGAGACGCTTTCCCGCCTCCTCCTCCAGCTCTTCGAGGGCCCGGTCGATCTGACGAGCGACCTCCCCCGGGAGGACACCCCCTGCCTCGAGGAAGGCAATGCAGGCCTCCGTAGTGACCGTGAAGCCGGCGGGCACTCTGATCGGCGGCCCGAGCCGGGCCATCTCCGCGACGTTGGCTCCCTTGCCACCGAGCAGATCCCGCATCTCCCTGGAGCCCTCGGAGAACCGGTAGACGTACTTCGGCTCGGCGGGCGGCATCACTCGCCCAAGTCTTACGCCTTGTCGCCTTCGCTGGTGTGCGGCCCGCTCCTGCCGGCAGGCAGCTCGAGCACAGCCGCCGCCCGCCGATCGGAGACGAACCGGCCCCGCGGTACGCAGCGCCGGGCCGAGATGAGGGCCCCGCGATCGTCGAGGAAGAGCACATCGAGGGCGAGGCGCATGCCAAAGGTGTGGACGCTGGAGCAGCGCGGAATCAAGAGGCCACTGCCGGTCTCCGCCGGATCCAGGAGCGCCAGTCCCAGAAGGCGAGCCCCGACGTCCGTTGCGACCGGAACGTCATAGCCGAGAACGCGGGCACGTGGCAGGCGGCGAAGCCGCCGAGCAAGCGCGTGGTCCGTCATGAACGTCCAAGGGCCAAGCGGCACCCGTTTCTGCCCCGCAGCGACCTGAGTCACTAGCCTCCTCGCGATGACATCCAAGCCGCGCGTTGCCGTCTTCGGTCCACATCCGATGCTGTCGATCACGATCGAGGCGCTGACAGCCGATGGCGGCGATGACATCCATGTTCACGCCGCCGGGCAGGGAGTGTGGGTGGCGCGGATGGCGGCGGAGCTGGGCGCCGCCGCGGTGCTCTGCGGCTTCATCGGCGGCGAGACGGGAACCGCTCTGCGCCCTTTGCTGGACCAGCTTCCGATCGAGCTCAGACTCATCGAGTCCAGCTCGGCAAGCGGCTGCTACATACACGACCGCCGCAGCGGTGAGCGGGTTCCGCTCTCGCAAAGCGCCAGCCTTCCTCCCTCCCGGCACGAGATCGACGACCTCTTCTCGATCGCCTGCGCGGCCGCACTCGACTCCAACGTGCTGGCGCTTTGCGGTCCCTACCCCGGCGAGGCGCTGCCGCTTGAGCTCTACGGCAACCTGGTCGCCGACGTGCGTGCCAACGGGACGCCGGTAATAGTGGACCTCTCATCGCCCCGCCTCGACAGCGCGCTGGAGGGCGAGCCGGACGTGGTCAAGATCAACGACTGGGAGCTGGCGAAGTTCATCTCAGGGCCGGTCGACACCGACGTCAGGTTCCGAGCCGCGGCCGAGCGCCTGCTCGAGGCCGGCGCCAGGGCCGCAATCGTCACCCGCGCCGAGGAGCCGGCGCTGGTCCTGCGCGGCGACGATGCGTGGCTGCTCACTCCCCCCCGATTCGAGCGCGGGGCTCGTGAGGGCTGTGGGGACTCGATGATGGGAGCGATGGCGGCGTGCATGGCAGATGGACGCAGCTGGGAGGAAACGCTGCGGATCGGCGCGGCGGCAGGCGCCGCGAACTTCCTGCGTCACGGTCTGGGCAGCGCCGATCGCGCCGTGGTCGACGATCTCGCCCGGCGCGTTGAGCTGCACCAGGTCAAATAGAAGCCCTGCCTTCGCCTTGACGATCTGGTTCGCGGCCCGGTCTTTCCGGCTGAGACGACGTGCCCCCAAGGGCCCTCAAGTCGCAGGCTCGAATGGAATCTCGAGGGGCTCGCCCTCGACGATCGCCCGTGGCGCCGTCTTGGCGATCCAGGCCAGATGTGGGGCCAGTCGCTTGGCCTTGCCCAGCGCCTGGAAGGCGGCGGAGAGATGAACGGGCCTGCCACCGTGAGAGGAATGGGCATCGCTGCTCAGAACATGCACCAGCCCGGACTCCGCAAGGCTGAGCATCCCGCTCGCGGTCCGCTCGCGCAGGAAGAAGTCGGCCGTCGCCTGGACCATGGCTCCACTCGTGACCAGCCGAGCGAGACGCTCGAACATGTCCTCCGAAAGGTGCCGCTCGGGATGCGCGATCAGCGATCGATGACCGCGCTCGGCAAGATGCTCGACTCGCCGCTCAAGGCTGTCGCCGAGAGGACCGGGAGCAGGCTCGAGGAGCACCCAGCGGCCGTTCCCAAGCGCCACGCATGTGAGCTCCTCCTCGCTGAGGTCTTCAACAGCCGTCTCGGCTACCTCTCCCCCGGTGAGAACCGTAACCGGCACGCCCTCCTCCCGGAGCTGCCGGTTCACCGCCGCGACGCGGCCGGCCACCTCGTGGATCCGCACGTCGTGGTCGTGCCGGATGTGAGGCGTGGCGCAGATTGCCTCGATCCCATCGGCGGCGGCTTGCCGCGCCATCCCAGCGCTGTCGCGGACGTCCAGAGCGCCATCGTCGACGCCGGGGAGGATGTGGCAGTGAAGATCGATCATGGCCAATCTCGGTAGGTCCGGGGTGCAAACCCTCTTTCAGCCGTGGCGGCGCGAGAGCAGCGGGCTACGATGACAGGCATGATCCAACACCTGCCCCCGCTGGGCTTGCGAGGGCCGATGGGCTTCAACCGTGAATAAGAAGACGACCCGCAGAGGCAATTACGAGTCGGGCTCCGACTACGTGCTCGAGTATGGCGAGCTTCGCTTCGCATTCAACGAAGAGGACTTCGCCGAGCGCGTCGAGCAGGCGGCGGTGAAGCTCGGCTTCGTACAGCAGGGCCTGAGCCGTGAGGAGCTCGATGACCTGCTCGATCTCGCGGTGAGCGGCGAGATCGCAGAGCCGAACTCACGCCTCGGCGAACATATCGACGAAAACTGGGAGGACCTGGTCGGCCCGGCGAACCGCAGCCTCGTGCACTGGTTGCGCCGCCTCGTCTTCCGCGGTGCCTGGCTCGACCAGCGCGTCAAAGAGGGGGAGCTGGACATCGTCTTCGACGAGCGCACCCAGACCTTCGGCTACGTCCAGCCCGACCGCAGCTCGGAGCTGATCGAACTCTCCAAAGAGCCGTCCTGGCGCCGCATCGCCTACCGGCGCTGAGAATCGGCTACTGACGCTCGATCGCGGCGACAACGGTCAGCGAGCCGTTGCCCGACCGACCGGAACCCCGCCCGGCGTTGAATAGCTCCTTCGCCGAATCCGCGTCGCCGAATATCTCGGCGAAGCGGCTCAGCGAGTCCACCAGCACGATCACGTCCTCTCCCCCGTCGGCGCGCCGCGCCGCCTGCCCGATCGCATCGTCCACGTGATGAGCCTGTCCCGCCGCGACGATCTCGACCCGCGGCGCATCTCGCTTCCAATCGGCCAGCTCCTCCGGACTCGGGTCGACCAGAAGGGCAACCGGATCCGGGCCCTTGGAGGCCGCTGAGAGTTCGGCCGCAACCTCACGCAGGATCGCCGTGCATCCCTCGCGGGTCTCTCCATAGAGGATCGCCTGGCGGCCACCGGCCGCGGGCAGCAGGAGGTCAGGAAGCCTGATCCGATTCCGGCCCCGGCGGCGCCAGCGACGGCGTCTGCGCCGGGGGCGCGGGGCTGCCGCTTCCCCGGAAGGCTGACGCTCCGTCGCTCGCGGCTCGGCAACCTCCTGCGAAGCAGGTCGCTGCTCAACGGGTTTGCGCGGCGATGGGCGTTGCGCGGCCGGTTTGCGCTGCCCCGGTCGCGACTCGCCCCGCCGGCCTTGGCGCCGCCGCGACTCTCCGCGAGCCCCAGAGCCATTGCGGCCGCCCCGCCGAGGCTCGCCTTTTGCCTGCGAACCGTCGTCCGCCAGTTTCTCGATCAGCTCCGTGCGCGACAGCATGCGGTAGCGGGGAATCTCCGCCTTAGCCGCCAGCGCGTGCAGCTCGCCGAGGTGCTTGGACTGCAGTTGCGCTTTCGTCATCGCCGGGGCAGGTTAGTTCAACCGGCCGCGGCGAGCCGCTTGCGGGTCAGCTCGCTCAGCCATTCGCCGAACTCGGGGCGCGACTGCCAGTCCTGCTGAAACTTTTCGGCACCGGCCTCGGTCAGGGGGTGGACGAGCATCTGGCGCAGCACCTTGGCCGGCACGGTTGCGATCTCACAACCGATCCGCGCCGCCGCGACGACGTGCTCCGGATGGCGAATCGAAGCGGCGATGATCTCCGAGGTCATCCCACCCGCGCGAAGGGCATCGGCGATCTCCCCCAGCACCGAGGTCGAATCAACCGATATGTCATCGAGCCTGCCCATGAAGCAGGACACGTAGGTCGCGCCCGCAGCCGCCGCAAGCAGGGCCTGATTCGGTGAGAAGACAAGCGTCATGTTGACCGGGATGCCATCGTCCGTGAGAGCTTTCGTGGCGGCCAACCCGGCCTTGCAGAAGGGCACCTTGACCGTCACGTGCTGGTGCAGCTCACGCAGGGCCCGCCCCTCGTCGATCATGCCCCGCGCCTCCTCCGAGACAACCTCGGCGGACACGGGTCCCCCGACCAGCTCGCAGATCCTCTGGACGATCTCGCCGGGATCGCCATCCTCCTTGGCAAGGAGAGAGGGGTTGGTGGTAGCTCCTGAGAGCACACCCCAGGTGGCTATTTCCTCAACCTCGGCAACGCTTCCGGTATCGATGAAGAGTCTCATGGGCGCGACAGGGTAGTGGAGGCTCAGGCGGCAGAAGCGGCCGGGTCGACACCCGCCTCGGTCACAGCGGCCGGCCATGCCTCCGCTTCGCGCTTGATCCGGCCCCGTGACCAGCCAAGCTCGGCACCCATCGCCTCCGCAACCGGACGAGCCGCCTCAGCGGTCCGCAACTGCGGGGCCGCCACGATTCCCAGCCGGGTGCGCCGCAGCAGAACATCAGCGACGCTGCGGGCCTGCTCGCGACGGGCGGCGATCACGGCCTCAGCCCGCAGGTCCGGACGGCCCTCGACGATCGGCGCGGCAAGCGCGGGATCCTTCCAGGCGACGTCCAGAACCGCGCGTGCGGCGTGGCCGTAGCGAAAGGCCAGCTGGGCCACCGACTCCGGCGAGACTCCGTCCGGCGCCTCCAGGTCCTGCGATCGAGCCTCCATGCCCAGCGGGATTTCGGCGGTGTGGCAGGGGGCCTCGCGCCCCTCCCGCTCGACCAGCCGGTCCACCGTCTGCTTGGCCATACGGCGCCAGGTGGTGAGCTTGCCGCCGGTGATCGTCAGCATCCCCGACGAGGTCTCGAAGAGCTCGGCTTTCCGCGAAATGTCAACCGACTTCTTGGGATCCCCGCTGGAGATCAGCGGCCGCACCCCGGCGTACGCTCCGACCAGGTCGGACTGGGTCAGAGATACGTCGAAGAAGTCGTTGACCGCATCCAGCAGGTAGGCGATTTCGTCGCCACCGGGACGCGGGTGATCGATGTCCCCGTCGAAATCGTTGTCGGTGGTGCCGATCAGCGTACGGCCGTACCAGGGCAGGGCAAAGATCGCGCGCTCCTCGCCGGCGGGAACGATGCAGGCGGCTTTGCCGGTCGAGAGGTCGTCGCGATCGACGAGGACGTGGGTACCCCGGCTCGGAGAGATCCGCGGTACGTCCTCCTCCGCCACGACCTCCTCGGGACGGACCCGATCTGCCCATACGCCCGTTGCGCTGACGACGTTTTCGGCCTCGACCTCGAAGCGCTCGCCGGACTCGGCCTCGACAAACGCGGCCCCGCATGCCCGGCCGTCCTTGCAGATGACCTCGGTCACCTCGGCACCGTTGAGCATCACCGCCCCGAAGCGCTCTGCCTCCCCCAGCACGGTGAAGACCAGCCTGACATCGTCGGTCTGGCAGTCGTAGAAGAGGTAGGCGTTGCTGGGATCTCGCGCCGCCAGCGATGGCACCATCTCGCGCACCTCGTCGCGGCTGATCGTGCGGTGCCGGTTCGGCGACCAGTAAACGTCCTCCTCCTCATTCCCGCCACCGCGCGCGTCCCGGCGGCTGCGGCCAACGCGGGTCGTCGCCATCACGTCGTACATGTTCAGGCCGATGCCGACGCGCCGGTCGCGGCGCTCCTCTCCAAACGAAGGGACGAGGAAAGGGGTCGGATAGACGAGGTGCGGCGCAAGCTGGACCATCAGCTGGCGCTCGACCAGCGCCTCCCGGACCAGTCCCAGGTCGAAGTTCTGCAGGTAGCGCAGGCCGCCGTGGACCATCTTCGAAGAGCGGCTGGAGGTTCCGGCCGCATAGTCGTCACGCTCCAGCAGCGCCACCGAGTACCCACGAGAGGCGGCGTCGAGAGCAACTCCCGCGCCGGTGATGCCGCCGCCGATCACAACCACCTCGAAACGCTGCCCGGCAATCGCCTCCAGGGCGGCGTGACGGCTCAGCATGCCGGCCACCTGCCGCGATGAGTCCCCAGGTCGCTCATCGCAGGAAGAGGGTTGTTTGCTCGACGGGAGGGCGCGGCGGTGGCTCCTTTTCCTGGCGCTTCTTGCCCAGGTGCAGGAGGGCGACGAAGCGCTCATCCTTCGGGATCCCCACCGCCGCCAGCCCCTCCTCACCGCGGAGCACCGCGGGGGTGCGCCAGTAACTCGCCAAGCCGCGCCCATGCGCGGCGAGAAGAACGATGTACGAAGCGACAGCGGTGGCATGAAGGTCCTCCTCGTCCTGGATCGGTTCGCCGCCAAGCACGCAGGAGACGACGATCAGGGTCGGGGCGCGATCGAGCTTGGCGGCACCCTCCGGGCCCGCCGCCTCCTTCAGCTTCCCCAATGCCTCCGGGCCGATGACGCGAAACCGCCAGGGTGCCGTGAGGTGATGGTTGGGCGCCCAGCGGGCGAGCTCCAGCAGCGCCTCGATTTCCTCGCGGGTGAGCGGCTCGGGCCCGAACGCCTTGTGCGTTCGGCGGGTCCGGATCGCGGTTTCAACATCCACAGGCCCGAGCGTATAGGCCACAAGATGGTTGATTCACCGCCACCCGCGACTCGGAACCGTGCGTGAGCACCGATTCCGCTCCATGCGGGGACGTTCCGGCCGCTCTGTCGGCTACCAGCTAAAGCGACGGCCGAGGAGGATGACGCCGCCCAACGCAAGAGCCCCGCTGGCGAGACCGATGCCGATCGGCGTCCAGGGACTCGGTCCTGACTTGTCGCTGACGGTAAACGGCGCCGTGGCCGGCGGTGCCTGAGTGTCACCGGATTCCGGCTTTGCCTTTTGCGATTTGCCACCCCCCGCTCCACCGGGACGCGGGGTGCCGCTCGAACCCGAGGGCTTGCTCGGGACCGCGTTTGGCGAGTGGGGCGATTCGGTCGGGGCCGTGCCGGAGCCGCTTTCCCGCAGAGACTTCAGGAGATCGCCTGCCGATGACGGGCTTTCTTCCCCCGTCACAGGCGCCGCGGAAGGCGATTCCGATTCGGAGGGGATGCCTGCCGGTGAGGACGAGCCGCTGGTCTTTCTCGGCGGCGGTGTAACCGGGAAGGCCTGGCCGGCCACCGCCGCCAGCACCTCGGCGGTCACCCAGACGGGCGTCTGGTCGCTCGAGGCCGAGTAGGTGTAGTGGCCATCGCGAGCCTGCCGGGTGGAGAGATATTCGAGCCCACTCTTACCCCCCGCTGCGCTCGAAGAGGGATCGGCACCGGCGGCGAGCATCCCCTGCACCACCCATGCGGTCGACTGGGAGTTGACGCTGCCGGTGCCACCAAGGGCGAAACCGCCGTCCGGGAGCTGCACCGACTGGAGATATGCGAGGCCGCGCTGGGCGGCCGCGGAGCTCGGCATCGCCTCCACCACGGCGGCGGTGCCGTCGGGAGTGCTTGGCGATCCCGGAACGTCGCCCCAACCGCCGTCCGGGTTCTGGATGCCGGCGAGCCAGGCCAGTGAGAGTTCCAGGCCGCCGGTCGCACCCGCCTGGCGCAGGGCCATGACGGCAAAGGCGGTCGACGCCGGCCACCCTTCGAAGGAACCGTCGGCACGGCGGCGCTTGGTCAGCGCGGAAACGAGGTTGCGACCGTCGATCGAATGGGCATTAAGACCAGCGCCCTCAAGCGCCAGGATCGTCCGGGCGAAGTCGCCACTGCTGCTCAGCTTGCTGAGGTGCGCCCGCAGAAAGTCAACCGGCGTCTTCCCTTCGTTCGCGACGTCGAGTGGATTGGTCCCGGTGGCCTCCAAGCCAAGCATCGCCCAGGAGGTGGTCGCCATGCTCGAGGCATCGCCAAGGGACGGCCCCCAGCCTCCGTCGGAATTTTGAACCGAGACCAGCCAGCTGACAGTGCGATCCGTTTCGGAGGCCTGCGCCCGAGCCGGAAGAACCGTGGCAAGGGAAAGCGCGAGCAGCAGTGCCATGGTGACGCCGGTGGCGCGCCATTCGAAGCGCCGGCGGAAGCGAATCAGCATCCTCACCATCGCCGGGCCCGCGACCAGGGCGAGTGCCACGTTGCCGATCGCGTGCGCCGCATCGAATGGGACCGCTCGCGCCTCCAGCGCCAGGAAACGCTGCAGTGAAAGTTCTCCTCCGTAGGTGGCCATCAAGGAGAAGTTCAGCAGAGCGCCGTAGGCGACGCCGGCAAAGCCGCAGGCCGCGGCAAGCTTGATGCGACCGAGATCGCGACCGCCAAGCATCAGAGCCGCCCCCAGGAATCCGCATAGCCCCCAGCCGACCATCTGCCATGGCGTCCACGGCCCCTGACCGAGCCAGAAGTTGGAGACAAGTCCAGCCAGGGCCCCGACCGCGAAGCCCGGTGCCGGACCGAGCGCATAGCCGGCGAAGATGACGATGTCGGTCGTGGCCACCACATTGGGTATCGCGGCAAACGCGAGCCGGCCCGCGACCGCGAGTGCCGCCAGCGCGGCGACCAGCGCGACCACCTGCGATGTGGGACGCGAACGCTCGTACCAGGCAAACCCACCGAGCAGGACGGCGCCGACGATCGCGAAGCTCGTCACCTGCCAGGACATCAGCGACCGGGCTCGCTTTCCCGGTCCCGATCGGCGGCCGCCTCCGGGATGCTCGGCGCCCCTGATTCGGCGAGCACCGCCGCGCCCTGCTCGGGCGTGACCACTTCGGGAAGATCGAGAACGCGCGCCACCTCGGTGGCGAAGTACCAGCCGCCCGACAGGATCGCCGCGGCGCCGCCGTCGGCGATCAGGACCCCGTCCCCAAGCAGGACGACCCGCTGAGCGAAGGTCGCAGCGAACTCGACGTCGTGTGTCGCGATCACCACACCCGCCCCGCGGTCAGCGAGGCCGTCGACCAGCCCGACGAGATCGGCCTTGCACGCCCGGTCCATCCCGCGCGTCGGCTCGTCGAGCGCAACCAGTCCCGGCAGCCGCTCGCCGTCCATACGCCCGGCAAGGGCGATCGCCAGCGCCAGGCGCTGCCTCTCGCCGCCGGAGAGGTCGCGCGGATCGGCGTCGGTCAGATGCTCCAAGCCAACCCTGCGCAGCGCCGCCAGCCCGGTCTCCCCCGGCAGCTCCTCCCCCACCCGCTCCCTGACCAGATAATCGCCCGGATTCTGGGTGAGCAGCGCCATTCCCGCCGGCACCTCCGCACGGCCCCGAACGGGCTGGATGAGCTCCGCCAACGTCCGCAGCAGCGTGCTCTTTCCAGCCCCGTTCCTCCCCATCAACGCCACCCGTTCCCCACGCCACACCGTCAGATCGATCCCTCGCAAGATGTCCCGCATCGCGTCGCCACTGTCCAGCTCGACCCAGAGATCTCGGGTCTCAAGCGCCGGTGAGGAGGGGAGCCGGACCCCCTCCTCACTCAACTTGCTCCGGTGGGTCGTGGGCGGCTGTCCGCGATCGGACTGCCGGAGAAGTACAAGCCGTTCGGAGGGGGTCCGGCTCCCCGCTTTCCAACCGCTGGCAGATCCAAGGATCTGGCGGGCCTGCCGGACCCCGGTCGGAAGAGGGTCGATGCCCGCGAGGGAAAAGAGACGCGCTGCCGGCGTACTGAGGGCGGGATCCGCGTCGTGTGCCCAGGCGAGGAAGTCGCCGGGACGCCCATCGAAGGAGATCGTGCCGGCGTCCATCGCGATGACTCGATCGGCCGCCGGCAGGCAGCGCTCGAGGCGGTGCTCGGCGAGGAGGATCGCTACGCCCCACTCCTCGTTGAGGCGGCGCAGCAGCCAGATCAACTCGTCTCCCGCGACGGGATCGAGCTGCGAAGTCGGCTCGTCGAGCAGGATGAGCCTGGGCCGGTTGACGAGAGCGGCGGCAAGCGCGACGCGTTGAAGCTCGCCGCCGGACAGCGTGTCGACGGTACGAGCCAGCAAATGGGGCATGGCGAGGGCCAGTGCAACCTCCTCGACCGCCCGGGCTCGCGCGGTCGGCGGCTCACCGCGCATCTCCAATGGCAGCTCGAGCTCAGCCGCAACCGTCGTGGAGATGACCTGAGTCTCGGGGTCCTGTGCCACATAGCCGACGGCGACGGCAAGCTCGCCCGGGCCGGATGCAATCGCGTCGATGCCGGCCACGTCGACGCTGCCGGCTATCTCGCCGCCGTGGAAGTGCGGGACGAGCCCGCAGGCCGCGCGCAACAGGGTGGACTTGCCGCAGGCGGAGCGACCGGCCAGGATTGCGAACTCGCCGGCCTCGAGCTGTAGCGAGACGTCTACAAGCGCCGCCCGCTCGGCATGCGGGTAGCCGTAGGTGAGCCCCGCGATGGCCAGCGCGGGCGTGGCGCGG
>JBAVGD010000132.1:0-2777 GCA_049684635.1 Solirubrobacterales bacterium
GCCCCAGCAACAGCCACCAGACCAGGGCCAGGATCTGGGTTTCCAGGGCCGGATAGATCGCGTTGTAGAGGGAGAGTCCGAGACCGGCCGCCGCGACGCTCGCCAGCCAGGGCGCATATTCCCGCCATAACGTGCGGGCGAAGAAATACGCAGCCCAGACCAGGAAACCGCCAATCAGCAATAGCCCCACCACCCCAGTCTCGATCAACAGCTTCAGGTAATAGCTCTCGACGGCAACCACCCGGCCGGAGACGAGCTTGCGCGCATTGCCGGTCGCGGCCAGGCCTTCTCCCAGCGCCTTCCGCGAAAGACTCGCGTGTGAAAATCGGGTCAGCGCGTCGCCGAACGCCTTCGTCCGCAGCTCGTTGCCCTGGTCGCCGGAGGGATTGAATCCTGAGCCGACGCGCGCGCCGGCTGCATCCGGTGATACGCCGCCGATTGATCCGACCACGAGGGCCGCGGCGAGCGCCGGAGCAATCATCGCCACAAGGGCGGCTCTGCGGCCACGGGCAGCAAAGGCCAGCAGCACGACCGTGCCGATGCCGAAAATCACCACGCCGGAACGGCTGAAGGTGAGGATCTCCCCGCACAGGATCGCTGCCAAGAGCAGCGTTCCCGCCACCATCCTGCGGCGCGTCTTCAAAAGCAGTAGCTCGCCCAGCACCAATACGGCGGCAACGCCCAGGAAGGCAGAGGTATGCAGGTAGCTCCCCGTGATTCCGGCATAGCGATTCGCGGCAAGACCGTCCACCTCGGCACTAGCGGACTGGATGAACGACTCAATCCCGGTCGCTTGGACCAGCACCGTCAGTGCGACGACCAGTGCCATCGCGATCACCAGTCGAGACAGCCTCCGCGAGTCACCCGCTTTCTCAAGCGGCCACGCGCCGATGATCAAGGTCGGATAGACGAGGTATTGAGCAACCCCGACTCCATATAGCTTCAACCCCACGGCCTGTCCGGGAAGGCTGATCAGCGCCACGGCCGCGATCAATACCCAGCCGACCAGCAGCGGTTTGGGCAGATCCTGAAGCCTCGGCCGAACCCGTATGGCCACACCAATCACCAGCGCCGCGGCCAGGGCTGGAACCAGGGCATTGACAGCGAGGCTGGAGTTTGCGAGGCCCAGATCGTCAGCGGCCGCAAGCAGACCGCCGCGAAGTGGACTGAGGATGATGCACAGGGCCACGATCCAGCGCAGGGCAGGCCGGCCCCAGCGCAGGCCAGCCGCAAGCGCTGCCGCAAAAGCGACGACGGGAACGATCACGTCTTGTATGAGCAGATAGCTTTCATCGGCCGCGAATCATGTCAATGCGTAACCGCTTCCGCCATCCAGGGCCGACAGGCGTAAAGGCCAAGATAGCTCGCATCGGCCCCGTGTATCGGTGGGCCCGCCGCATGCGTGCTCTGGCACGTTACCTGGCTCGTCGGCCCCACGATCCCGATTTTGCCGCCTTCAAGGACCTTCCTGGTGAAGGACTGTTCCTCGACGTTGGCGGAAGCATCGGCCAGTCCGCTCTTTCTTTTCGGATTTTCAACCGCCGCTCGCCGATCCTTTCCCTGGAGCCCCTGCCCTCTCACCGCGGGGACTTGGAATTCGTGCACCGCGTCATCTCCGGCCATCGCTTCATGATCGCCGGCGCGGGAGCGGAGTCCCGCGAGGCGACCCTCTTCGTGCCGATGGTGGGTGGCTACCAGCTATCGGCCGAATCGGCCCTTGACCGCGACGATGCCGCTGCGGTATTGGAGCGGCTGCGATCCGAAGGCGCCGATTCAAACCGGCTGCATCTCAAAGAGGTCAACGTCCGCCTGGTGCGCCTCGACGAGTTGGGGCTCGATCCGGACTTCGTCAAGGTCGATGTCGAGGGAGCGGAGCTTGGCGTACTCGAGGGATTCACCGAGACGCTTGCTCGCAGCCAACCCATCCTGATGATCGAGCGTTCGGACTCAATCGATCAAGTGATCGAGCTACTGAGCCACCACGGCTACCGACCCCTTGTGTACGAACACGCGACTGATTCCTTCGCCCCGTTCGACGATCAGCCAACTGTCAACGTGTTTTTCGCGCCGGCCGGCTGCGAGCTGCCGGGCAAGCCGTAACCGGGGTCGAAGACCTGATGTCGGCCCTCCAAGGCTGCGGCAGCCTGTCGCCGGGGATCGACAGCGCCCGCGCCGATCGAGGCGGTACAGCGAATGGCACGATCGTGGAGACTTCCGCGAAACGGCGGATCCCGAGCTGCGCGTCCGCACGTGATGCCCGCACAATCAGTCCACCGGCGGGTATCTCGATCGAAGGAGGCGGCGAGTCGGCGGCAGTCGGCCCCAGGGTCGTGCATCCTGCGCCAGATCCGACGGTGGTACCAGCTGGGACGGCTTCGGCCTTGACTGCCAGGACCTGGAGGAGGAGCCGGTCCGCGGACTCGCGGGCGTACTCCGATGCCATGGCGATCTCAGCCGGGGGGTAGGCAGCGGATCCGAACTTATCCGCAGCGTCGAAGTACTCGCTCGGCGTCATGTAGATGAGATCCGACTTAGTTGGATCGGAAATCCCGGCCAGCTGGTAGATCAGCGTGCTTCTCAGCGTCCTGCTTCTCTCCACCCGTGGCGCCTGCAACTCCAGCGCCGCCAGCGTTGCCCGATCCACTGTGCCGTGGTAGCGCAGGAGCGCAGCTCCGTTGCGCAGGGCGACGACGTTGGCCAGCAGAGAGACGCCCAGGAGGGCGCCAACCGCGATCCAATGCCTTCGCTGCAGCCTGTATCCCGACACCAACTCGAAG
>JBAVGD010000133.1:0-13100 GCA_049684635.1 Solirubrobacterales bacterium
ATCTCCGGCGCCGTCTGGGGCGGGTTCGCGAACGCCGGGCAGACCTGCTCCGGGATCGAGCGCGTCTACGTCGAGCGCGAGATCGCCGATCGCTTCATCGAGGGAGTTGTCCGCGAGACGCAGAAGCTTCGCCTCGGCGACCCACTCGAGTGGGAGACCGAGATCGGCCCGATGACCTCGGACGGTCAGTACGAGATCGTCTGCGAACTGATCGATGACGCCGTCGCCGCGGGGGCCACAAAGCACTGTGGCGGTCCAACGGAGGTTCCCGGCTTCTCCGGCAAGTTCATCGCGCCGACCGTGCTGACCGGCGTCACGCACGAGATGCGGATCATGAAGGAGGAGATCTTCGGGCCGGTGCTGCCGATCGTGGTCGTCGATAACGAGCAGGAGGCAATTGCGCTTGCCAACGACTCCGAGTTCGGCCTCGGTGCATCGGTCTGGACGAAGGACCGCCAGAAGGGGGCCCGGATCGCGCGGCGGATCGAATCGGGGATGGTGTGGGTCAACGATCACTCGTTCAGCCACGGGGCCTGCCAGTGCTCCTGGGGAGGGGTCAAGGACTCCGGCGTCGGCCGTTCGCACTCCAAATTCGGGTTCTACGAGTGCGTCAACATCAAGATGAACGCCTGGGAGCCCGGACTGGCCCGGGACTTCTGGTGGCAGCCATACGACCGCACCCTCGGCGACGCCGTACGGGCTTCGGCAAAGCTCCTCTACGGCAAGGGCGCCACCCGCGGCAGGGGATTGCGCGAGGGGCTCGGGCCGCTTGCAAAGGTCGGCGGCCGCACCCTCCGCAAGAAGCGCCGCTAACGGCCCCGGCAGGACCTGCCGGGGCCTCAGGGCGGCCGGCGATCAGCCTCCGTTGATAACGATCGTCTTCGAGGTCGCGGCAGCGCATTTGCCGGCCGCCTTGACTTCGGCGTAGATCTTGAACGGGAGCTGACCCTTGAAGTGGAGGCTTTCGGGGTCGACTTTCCAGCGGCCCTGTTCGTCGGAGGTGTCGCGGCCGAGCACGCCGTGGCCCTGCTGCTTCAGCACGACCGTGCGGTCGGCGACGCAGGAGTTGCTCGGTGAGTTGACCTTGCCGAAGTAGCCGTAGGCGCTGATCTGCAGTGTCGTTTTCGCGCTCGCCGTCGCTCCCGCCGGAGCGAAGAAAGCCGCCGCGAGCAGAACCGCCGACGTCAGGATTGCCAGTCCGGCCCTACTCCTAGTCCCTCTGTTCAATGCATCCTCCTTGCCGAGACCGCGCCGCGGCCGTGAACAAAAATGTGTGGCGCCAGCCTAGACGGTCACAATCCCCGCATGGAGCCCGGCATGGGGACAGACGAGCCGGCGCTGAGCCTTGCCGGGCTGCGGCGCGACTACGGCGAACGCACGGCCCTGGCCGGGGTGACGCTGGAGCTGCCCCCGGACCGGTCGCTGGTCGTGCTCGGCCCGAACGGAGCGGGAAAGACGACCCTGTTGCGGGTGCTGGCGACGCTGTTGCGGCCGAGCGGCGGCGCGGCCCGAGTGCTCGGGTGCGAGCTGCCGCGGGAGGCCTGGAAGCTACGCGGCCGGGTCGGCTACCTCGGCCACGAGCCGCTGCTCTACCGCGACCTGACCGGGCGCGAGAACCTGCGCTTCCACGCCCGCCTGCACGGGATCGCCGGCGAGCGGGCTGAAGCGCGCATCGCCGAGCTGCTCGCGGCGACGGGGATGGAGCACCGCGCCGACGAGCGGGTCGCCGATCTCTCCGCCGGGATGCGCCAGCGCCTCGCCGTCTGCCGCTGCGTCCTGCACGAGCCCGAGCTGTTGCTGCTCGACGAGCCCGACTCCAACCTAGATATCGAGGGGCGGGAGCTTGCGCGGAGGCTGACCGGCCCCGGCGGCGGCCGCACCCGGGTTCTCGTCACCCACGATCCCGAGCGCTTCCTGCCGGAGGCAGACCAGGTGCTGCGTCTCGGGATCGGCGAGGCGGCGACGGTTTCGTGACCTCCTCCCGCGCCGCCTTCGCGGCGATCCTCGCCAAGGACCTGCGCGCGGAGTTGCGCACGCTTCAGTCGCTGCCGGCAATGGGGCTCTTCGCCGTGACGACCTTCGTCATCTTCCATTTCGGCCTCGACCGAACCAGCCTTTCCGGCAGCCTCGCGGCGGGGGTGCTGTGGGCGACCCTGCTCTTCGCCGCGCTGCTTGCGATCAACCGCCTGTTCGTCACGGAGCGGCAGGAGGGCGGCTTCGACGCGATCCGGCTGGCGCCGATCGACCGCACGGCGCTGTTCGTCGCCAAGGCGATGGCGTTGCTGATCTACCTCGCCGTCCTCGAGCTGGTGATCGTGCCGGTCTTTGCCGCCTTCTTCCTTGACTCCGCCGCGGCGCTGCCACCGCTCTGCATCGTTCTCCTGCTCGCCGACGTCGGCCTGGCCGCGACGGGCACGCTGATCTCGTCGATGGCGGTCAACTCGCGAGCTCGAGATCTGCTGGCACCGCTCGTCCTGCTGCCCCTCGCCGTGCCGCTGATGATCGCCGCAACCGGCGCCAGCGAGCCGCTGCTCGCGCTGGGCGGTCCCGGTTACCACCGCTTCGGCACCTGGCTGGCGATGCTCGGGCTATACGATTTGATCTTCCTCCTCGTCGGATACGCGGTGTTCGACTTCCTGCTGGAGGACTGAGCGGGCGCCACCCTCCACCGCGAAGAGGCATGTACGGCAAAGGACTGAGAACCCTCTCGATCGCGACCGTCGCGGCGCTCGCCGTGGCGCTTTCGCTCGTCTTCTTCTATGCCCCGCTGGACGCCGACCAGGGGTTCATCCAGAAGATCTTCTACCTGCACGTGCCGCTGGCAATCACCGCACTCGCCGGGTTCATCGCCGGCGGCGCCTTCGCGGTCGCGCATCTGCGCAGCCGTGATCGGCGCTGGGACGCCTACTCGTATGTCTGCATTCATCTCTCGGTGATCTTCGGGGTCGGTGTGCTGATCACTGGGTCGATCTGGGCCAAGGCCTCCTGGGGCCACTGGTGGGTCTGGAACGAGCCGACGCTGGTCAGCTTCCTGATCGTCTTCCTGCTCTACGCGACCTACTACCCCTTCCGCTACGCGATTGAGGATCCCGAGCGCCAGGCTCGCTACGCCTCGGTCTTTGCCGTCACCGCGGGAGCCTTCGTGCCGCTCAACTTCCTCGCCGTGCGGCTCGCCCAGAGCCTCGTCCACCCCCGCGTCTTCGCGACGGCCAACGGCGGCCTGCCGGGCTCGATGCTGCTGACCTTCCTCGCCTGCCTGCTGGCGATCGGCCTGCTCTGGGCCACCCTGGTCAAGTTCGAGCTGGCCGCCAAGAGCGCCTCCGGACAGCTGCGGCGGTTGCGGCGCGCCCTCGACGCCCCACCGCCGCGGGGCACGTCCCGCGTCGCGCCGGAGGTGAGTTAGATGGCTTTCAACCTGCTCGCCAACGCTCCCGCGCTGCCGCTCGACGAGGCGGGCAAGTACGTCGCCGGCGCCTACCTCGTCTTCCTCGTCCTCATTGTGATCTACGTGGCGATCATGGCCGCGAAACTGCAGCGAATCGAGCGTGAGCTGCGCCACCTCGCCACCTTCGCCGAGGCCCGTGCCGTCGAGGACCAAGCCTCCGGCGAACGCGGGGATGGGGAGCCATCCATGCCTGATTCTTTGGCCTCTCACGGCAGCGGAGGAGGCGCAAGATGAGCGAGCTGCTGGCTCTTGGCGTCTCCCACAAGACCGCTCCGCTGGAGCTGCGGGAGCGGCTGTCGCTGACCGAGGGTCGCGCGGTCGGTGCCTTGCATGAGCTGACCGCGGCCGAGGGGATCCACGAGGCGGCGGCGATCTCGACCTGCAACCGCACGGAGCTCTACCTCGTCGTCTCGGACGCGGTGGAAGCCGAGTCGACCGCCCTCGGGGTGCTGACTCGGCAGGCAGAGATCCGGCCGACGGAGCTTCTTGGTCACCTCTACTCGTTCCGCTCGATAGACGCCGCCCGCCAGCTCTTCCGCGTGACCGCTGGTCTCGATTCGATGATCGTCGGCGAGGCGGAGATCCAGGGCCAGGTGAAGCGCGCCTACGAGCTGGCTCTGGTCGAGGGCGGCACCGGCCCCATCCTCAATCGCCTGTTCCGCGGCGCGCTGGCGGCCGGCGGCCGTGTCCGCCAGGAGACGGCGGTCGGCGAGAAGGGGGTCTCAATCCCCTCCGTCGCGGTCGAGCTGGCGCAGCGCACGTTGGGCAACCTCGCCGAGCGGCGGGTACTCGTTGTCGGCGCCGGTGAAACCGCCGAGCTGGTCGCTCGCGCCCTGGTCGCTCGCGGCCTCGTCACGGTCTTCGTAGCCAACCGCCACTACGACCGGGCGATTGGTCTCGCGCAGCACTTCGGCGGCACCGCTGTTCGCTTCGACGAGCTGCCGGAGCAGCTCGAGGCCGCCGACATAGTCGTCTCGGCCACCAACTCGCCACATCACATCGTCGAGAGCGACGAGCTGCGCCATGTCATGGAACGGCGCGGGGGCCGGCCGCTGCTGCTCGTCGACATCGCGGTGCCGAGGGACATCGAGCCGGACTGCAGGGAGATCGCCGGTGTCAGCCTCCACGACATCGACGACGTGCAGCAGATCGTCGAGCGCAACACCAGCGGGCGGGAGGCCGAGGCGCGGCGGGCGGAATCGATTCTGGGCGCGGAGCTGGAGCGCTTCCAGCAGTGGCTCGCCTCGCTCGAGGTGGTCCCGACGATCGCCTCGCTGCGCGAGCGGGCGGACGAGATCGTGCGCCGCGTCCTGGCCGAGAACGACGGTCGCTGGGAGAGCATCAGCGAGGCGGACCGGGAGCGGCTGACGGCGATGTCGAATGCGATTGCCTCCCGCCTGTTGCACGAGCCAACACTGCGGATGAAGCGCACGGCCGGCAGCGACAGCGCTTACCGCTATGTGAGCGCGCTGCGGGAGCTGTTCGGTCTCGATGCCGAGATCGAGCCGGAGGCGGAGCGGAATGCCAGCGTTACCCAGCTGCGCCGCGAGGGTCGCGAGTCCGCCTGAGGAGAGGATGGTTTTCGTCGATCTTCGTGGCCATGTGCGGCGGGTGAGGATCCGATGATTCGCATTGCCACTCGAGGTAGCGCGCTGGCCCTCGCTCAGGCGCGTCTGGTCGGTGAGCAGTTGGGTGACGCGGAGCTGGTCGAGGTGTCATCGGGCGGCAAGCCAGGCGATAAGGCGCGTTTCGTGCGCGGCGTTGAGGCTGCGCTGCTGGGCGCCGAAGCGGAGATCGGCGTCCACTCCGCCAAGGACGTGCCCGCCGAGATCCCGGAAGACCTGATGATCGCCGCCGTCCCCGCCCGCGAGGACCCGAGCGATGTCTGGGTTGGCGCCGGCTCCTCCCTCGATGACGTTTCCGAGGGTGCCACGGTCGGGACCGCAAGTTTGCGCCGCCGCGCGCAGCTTCTCGCGGCGCGACCCGATCTGAGGGTGGTTGAGCTGCACGGCAACGTGGACACCCGGCTGCGTCGCCTCGCCGAAGGCGAGCTGGACGCGATCGTGCTCGCCGCGGCGGGCCTGCGACGGCTGGGCCGCGACGGTGACGCCGCCTTCGCGATTCCAACCGCGCAGATGACGCCCGCCGCGGGGCAGGGCGCGCTCGTGCTCCAGACCCGGGCCGGCAACGAGCGGGCAACCGCGGCGGCGGGAGCGCTTGGCGACGAGACGGCCCTGCGCGAGCTCACCGCCGAGCGGGCAACCATCGCCCTGCTCGAAGCCACCTGCATGACACCGATCGGCGTTCACGCGAGGGTTGACGGCGAGCGGCTCGAGGTGGAGGCGTTCGTCGGGCTTCCCGATGGCAGCGAGTGGATTCGCGATCGCGTCGAGGGTGAGGCGGAAGACCCGGCCGCAGCGGGCGCGCTTCTCGCCGAGCGCCTGCTGAGCGCTGGCGCTCGCGACATCCTCGACCGGGCCGAGGCGGCGGCCATCCCCGCCGACGGGCCGGCAACGTCCCAATACCGGACGGAATCGGCCCATCGCGGGAAGGGAACGGTGGATTGACCGCGCGACCGGGAGTCGTCTATCTGGTCGGAGCCGGGCCGGGAGATCCCGGCCTGATGACCGCTCGCTCGCTGGCGCTGATCGCCTCTGCCGACACGATCTTCTACGACCGCCTGATCCCGCCCGGCGCCCTCGATGGGGCTCGCGACGATGCCGAGCTGGTCTATGTGGGCAAGCAGCCAACCGGTGGGCCCGGAACTTCCACGGACGGGCCGGAACCCGCCCACCGGCCCGGATCCTCCGTTCCGCAGGAGCTGATTAACGAGCGGATCGTCGCGGCGGCGCAGGCGGGGCGCAGCGTTGTTCGCCTCAAGGGCGGGGATCCGTTCGTGTTCGGCCGCGGCGGCGAGGAGGGCGAAGCGCTACGGGCTGCGGGTGTCGAATTCGAGGTCGTGCCGGGCGTAACCGCCGGCGTCGCCGCGACGGCCTACGCGGGGATTCCGGTCACCCACCGCGATGACGCATCCGCCGTTGCGTTCGTGACCGGGCACGAGGACCCGGACAAGGACGACACCGCCCTCGACTGGGAGGCGCTGGCTCGCTTCCCGGGGACGCTGGTCTTCTACATGGGGGTAAAACGGCTCCGGGAGAACGCCAAGATGCTGATCGGTGCGGGCCGCGATGCAGACGAGCCCGCCGCCGCCATCGAACGCGGCACGATGGCGGGTCAGCGCACGCTGGTCGCCACCCTGGGAAGCCTCGCCGAGGCGGTTGAGCGGGAGGGGATTGGCGCCCCGGCAGCCATCGTGGTCGGTCCCGTCGTGCAACGGCGCGAGGCGCTTGCCTGGCTCGAGCGCCGCCCGCTGAATGGGCGGCGCGTCGTGGTCACCCGTGCTCGCGCGCAGGCGAGCGGGCTTGCCGGCGCGCTTCGGGCTTTGGGCGCTGACGTCGTCGAGCTGCCGGCAATCCGGATCGAGTCGCGGATCGACAGCGAGGAGGTGGTTCGCGCGGTTGAGGCGATTCACTCCTACGCGCTGATCTGCCTGACCAGCGCGAACGGCGTTCAGCTGCTGTTCGACGCGCTGGGGCGGGCCGGCCTCGACGCGCGCGCCCTAGCCGGCGCGACGGTGGCCGCGATCGGGCCGGGAACGGCGCGCGCTCTGGCGGAGCACGGCATCGCCGCGGATGTCGTGCCCGAGGACTTCGTCGCCGAGTCACTTGTAGACGCCCTGGCGAAGGTCGACGTGGCGAGCCGCCCGGCGCTGGTCGCCCGCGCGGCGGAGGGGCGCGATGTTCTCCCCGGCGCACTGCGAGAGCGCGGCGCAAAGGTCGACGTCATCGCTCTCTACGAAACGGTGAGGGAGGAACCGGCGGCCGAGGCAATCGACGCAGCAGGGGACGCCGACTACGTCACCTTCACCTCCTCTTCGACGGTGCGCAATTTCATCGACGCGGTGGGGGATCGGTTTCCAGCGAAGGCGCGCGTCGTCTCAATTGGCCCGATCACGAGCGCAGCAGTGAGGGAGGCCGGTTTCGACGTCGCCGTCGAGGCGACGCGTCACGACATCGAGGGCCTGCTCGAGGCCCTGCTCGCCGACGCGCGGGACTGAGCAGTCCCCGGATGACGACCTTCGGAACACCGCATAGGCACTATCGCGCCACCGACTCGACCAACACGCGCGCCCGGGAGCTGGCGACGGCTGGGGCTCCGCACGGAATGGTCGTGACCGCGGCCGAGCAGCTTGCGGGTCGCGGCCGCCAGGGCCGCACCTGGACGGCGCCGGCCGGCAAGGCGCTCCTCTATTCGGCGATCCTGCGCCCGCTTGACGAGCGCCACCTGCTGCTTCCCCTCGCCGTTCCCCTGGCTGTATGCGAAGCCGCCGAAGAGCTCGAGCCGGCAACCGAGTGCAAGATCAAGTGGCCAAACGACATCTGGGTGGAGGGACGGAAGCTCGCCGGCGTCCTGATCGAGGCAAGGCCACAGGATGGCTGGGCAGTGATCGGGGTGGGCGTCAACCTGGCCGTCGAGCGCGACGAGTTTCCTCCGGAGCTGCGCGACACTGCAGCCTCCCTTGGCGGTACCGCGTCCCCCGAGCGGGCCCGGCACACGCTCGACCGGCAGCTCGAGCGGTGGGTCGAGGAGGGGCCGGGCCCGATCCTCGCCGCCTGGCGCAAGCGCGACGCCCTGCGCGGGCGGGAAATCTCGTGGAACGGCGGTTCGGGGACGGCTGACGGAGTCAGCGACGCCGGGGACCTACTCGTCCTCGGCTCCGGCGGCGAGCGTTTCGTCCTCGGCGCTGGAGAGGTCCACCTCCGCGTCTGAGCCGTTTTCGAGAGCGTCCATGTCCTCCAGCTCGGGACTCGCAACAACCGGCTCGTCGGCCGCGCCGTTCCCCCTTGCCTTGCGGCCACGCCTCGCCGCCCGCGCAGCGCTGGCGGTGGGCCGCTCGGTGCCGCTCTCGCCATCGCGTGGCCGTTTGCGCTTGCGGCGCCGTTTGCCGCCTTTGGGAAAGTTGCGCAGCAGCTCCCGCGCCGTCCCGGATGGTTTGCGAGCCATCCGCATCCGCGCGCCTCGCAACACCTCCTCGCCTTCCGGGGTGTGGGAGACGCATGCCGCCAGCAGCGAAATGGCGAGCCGCCGGTCCTGTTTGCGAGCTGCGTGCACGAGTCTGCGCGCGTTCCGCCCGTGGGCGCGCCCGGAGGAGTTGACGAGAAGGCCGAGCAGCCGCTTCGTCTCCGGCCAGCGCTGCACCGCGTACTCTTCGTGCAGGTCACGGGTGTAGGAGGCAAGCCGCCAAACCCATGCCTGAGCCTGGTCACGGCGGCCGATCCGTTTATCGACGAGCGCCTGCAGCAGGGACTTGGTCCCGGCCCGCTTGTCGTCGCGACTCCAGTGGCCGACGATGTCGATCGCGTCGTCAAAGGCATCCGCATCGCGCAGCTCGGCGACCTCGGCCAGCGCTTTCAGTCGCAACTGGGAGTTGCGATTGCGCTGGATACAGGTGAGGAGGAACCGCCGGCGCAGCTCCTTCGTGCGATCGTTTTGCAGCAGCGAACGCGCCCGGCGCCAGTTCTGAGGGTTAACCCGGGCACCGGCAAGTGCCGCCCACGCGTGCTGCTCGGGGTAGTCGAGGTTCTCGACCGCGATGCGCCACATCTCCCGTTCGAGGACCTGCGTGCGACGCTCGGGATCATCGGAGACGGGGACGATCCGCTTTTCGACCCTGACCCGGCGGCTGCGCGTCCGCCGCACCGGCCCGACCACGATCGCGCCGCCGCGGTACACGTCTCGGTCCAGCAGGCTGTGCAGCGTGACGATCGTCTCGTCGTGGGTTGTCGCCGGGTGGACGAAGTCGATCACCAGCCCCGCCTCCTTGCCCGGCGCACGGCGGGTAACGCGGCCGACCCGCTGCTGATAGACGCGGCGGGATGCGGTCGGCGCGAGGTGCATGCAGATCGTCGCTCGCGGCGAGTTCCAACCCTCCGCCAGCAGCATCGCGTTGCAGAGCACATCGACCTCGCCGCGCTCGAAGGCGGCGAGGATCTCCGCCAGCTCGCGCTTCGGCGTCTCACCGGAGACCGCCCGGGCGACGATGCCCGCCCCCTGCAGCGCTTTGGCGACGTTCTTCGCATGCTGGACACCTGCCGTGTAGAGGACGCCCGGCACTTTGCTGAAGCGGGTCTTGTAGAGGTCGGCGATCGCCACGTTGAAGGGCTCCTGGTCCAGCAGCGCGGCCAGCTCCTCCTGGTCGAAGTCCTGGTCGACCTCCCCTTTGCGCAGCGGCACCTTGGCGATCGTCCGCACTCCCGGGCCGGGCGGGATGCGCATGCAGCGCAGCGGCGCGATCACCCCGCGGCGCGCCGCCTGCGCGAGGTCGAAGCGCGAAGTCTGGGTCGGGAAGAGGTCGGCGACGTGGCGGGCGATCAGGGCGCCGGTGGCGGTCATACCGATGAAGACGGGCCCCGTCCAGGCGCGGATGCAGGCGCTGGTTTTCTCGCCCAGCGCGGTGTGGGCCTCGTCGCAAATGACGATCGAGTAGGCGTCGGAGATCCGCTTGTGGTTGCGGACGAACCACTGGTAGGTCTCGACGGTCACCGGTCCATCCGGATCGTCGCGGCCGTCCATCAGCGGCGGCCGCAGCCGCTCTTTGTAGCCGCGGTCCGAGATCTCTCCGATGAACTGGTCCACCAGGTTGCGGCGGTGAGTGAGGATCAGAACGCCGCCGGTACGGGAGGCGTCGATGAAGCCGACCGCGGCCACCGTCTTGCCGGCTCCGGTCGCGTGCTCGAACCAGAAGCGCCGCGCGGCGCCGGGATCGTCGGGCGCCTCCTCTTCCTGCCCCTCCCGCTCGTCGGGCTCCTCCTCCCAGTCCTTGGGCTCCTCGTCTGGCGCCAGCTCGTCCTCGTCGTCCACGGATCCCTGGCCATCGACGGTGGGGGGCTCAATGCCGTTTTCGGCAGCGGTCTGCTGCTCGGATATCAGCTCCGTAAGGGTGCCGGAGAGTGCGTCGACCTGGTGGGGGTTGAGCTCAGCGCCATCGCGCAGCTTCGGCGGTTCCTCGGCGAGAAATCGCTCCAGGCCAAGCAGCAGCGAGAAGTCGCGGCGCCACTCGATCGAGGGGTGCTCCGCTCCTTCGTCGAGCTCCTTCAGCGCGGCGTCGAGAGCTCGCCTGCGAGCGGTTCCCGGAGTGAGCGTCTCAGGGCTCTCGCCATCGAGCAGCAGGGCCTCGCGGGCGAACACAGCCGCCCGCTCGATGTCGGCGCTAGAGGGAACTGCCACCCGCGTGGCAACTTCGCTGGTCTTGGCCATGAAGGCTTATCGGTCTCGTTCCGGGCAGCGACGCCGAAGCGTGCGGCCAGGAAAAACTTGGACGAGGATGCCGGGAGTTTGTTTTCTCCACCCCCCGGCGATCTCATGCGATCCGCATACCGGCGGACCGAACGTACGTATTGTAATCACGGCGATGAAACTGTTGCGGCCCAACCTCGTAACCGCTCCCGTCCTGGCCCTGGCGGCCGCCCTGGCGCTGGGCGGCTGTGGCGCCTCGGAAAGTGGCGACTACGGCGGCAAGCATCCCGACTACGCGCGGGCGCTTTCAGGGTCGCCGCCGCCTCTGGCTGCTCTCCACAGCGAAGGGAACCACCTGTTGCAGGGCGGCGAGGACGCGTACCAGGCGCGGATCGCGGCGCTGCGCGGCTACCCCGTCGTCGTCAATGTCTGGGCCTCCTGGTGCGGACCGTGCCGCTTCGAGTTCCCGCTCTTCCAGCGGGTGGCGGCGCGGGACGGAAGGCGCGTTGCGTTCCTCGGCATCGACAGCCAGGATTCCGAAGATGCCGCCCACACCTTCCTGAAGGAGTCGCCGGTTCCGTATCCGAGCTACACCGATTCCGACAAGTCCCTGGCCGAAAGCGTCGGCGCCACCTTCGGCCTTCCCGCCACCGCTTTTTACGACCGGCGGGGCAAGCTCGTCTACCTGAAGCCGGGCCCCTACAGATCCCGAGCTGAACTGAGCGCCGACGTGCAACGTTACGCAGTGAAAGGCGAAGGGAGCGGATAATCGGCCCATGGACATCTTCGTAGTCGTCGCTCTGATCGGTGTTGTGTTCCTGCTGACCGAGCTGATGCTGCCGACCGGCGGGGTTCTGGCGGCGCTCGGGGCGATCGGGCTGATCGCGGGTGGCATCCTCGCCCTGACCGCCGACGCCGGCTCGAGCGCCAGCAGCTACGCGGGCCCTGCTCTGATCGCAGTCGGGATCCTTTCGATCGTCTTCTTCGTCTTCGTCAGCCGCAAGGTCCTCGCCGCCCATCGCAGGACGCCGTTGTGGACCGGCCATGAGGAGCTCATCGGGGCCCGTGCCGAGGCGCGGACCTCGCTGGATCCCGACGGGCAGGTCTGGGTCGAGGGAGCGCTCTGGCGGGCGCGGCTCGTCGGCGACGGCGGCCCGCTGCGCCCGGGGGATAGAGTCACGATCGAGGCGGTCGAAGGGCTGACGCTTGCGGTGCGGCCCGAGCCGCCGTCCGAGACACCGGTCGAAGGAGGAGAAGGCTGATGGGAGCAGCGATCGCGGTCGTCGTCGTCTTGATTTTCTTCTTCCTGATCGTGCTCGGCGCGTCGGTGCGGATCCTGCGCGAGTACGAACGGGGCGTCGTCTTCCGGCTCGGCCGCCTGATCGCGCAGAAGGGGCCCGGCCTGGTCCTGCTGATCCCCCTTGTCGATCGCATGGTGAAAGTCGACCTGCGGACGGTGACGCTCAACATCCCTCCCCAGGAGGTGATCACCCGCGACAACGTCCCGGCCGGGGTCAACGCGGTTGCCTACTTCCGGGTCGTCGATGCGATCAGAGCAATCGTCGAGGTCGAGAACTTCCTGCTCGCCACCTCGCAGATCTCCCAGACAGCGCTGCGCTCGGTGCTCGGCAAGGCCGAGTTCGACCAGCTGCTCTCCGAGCGCGAGCGGCTCAACGAAGAGCTTCAAAAGATCATCGACGAGTCGACCGAGCCCTGGGGGGTAAAGGTCACGGCGGTCGAGATCAAGGACGTCGAAATCCCCGAGCAGATGCAGCGCGCGATCGCCCGACAGGCGGAGGCCGAGCGCGAGCGGCGGGCCAAGATCATCAACTCCGAGGGCGAGTACCAGGCCGCCCAGAAGCTCACCGACGCAGCCGACATCATCAGCACCAACCCCGCCTCGCTCCAGCTTCGCTACCTGCAGACGCTGCTGGAAATCGGCAGCAATCAGAACACAACGGTCGTCTTCCCGCTGCCGCTGGACATGATGGAGCCCTTCCTTGGCGGTGGGAAACCCGGTGACAAACCCAGGAAGCCGCTGCCTGAGCCGCAGGCCGAGCAGGACCCCAAAGACCTTCCCCCTTCCCGCTCCTGAGCTCGCCCGAGATACGCATCGATCAGCTGACGGGCCTGCGGGCGATCCTCGCCCCCGGCCGGTCGCAGCGCCCGGAGGGCTTCCGGAAGCCGGCGAGCGAGGCAAAAGGCCCCGAGGACTGCCCGCTCTGCGAGGGACACGAGGACCGCACCCCGCCAGAGGTCTTCGCGGTAAGGCCGGCGGGCGGCGGCACCGATGCGCCGGGGTGGACCACACGCGTCGTCCCGAACCTGTACCCCGCGCTGGTTGAAGAGAAGGCAGATC
>JBAVGD010000134.1:0-1824 GCA_049684635.1 Solirubrobacterales bacterium
GCAGGACCACGTACACCTCCTCCTGCTTCTTGTGCGTGTGGCCGTACGGAAAGCGATAGTTGGGCGGGACGTGTTGGTAGCTCAGGCCGGATTTCTCGAGTTCGAGCGCCTCGGTCGCCAAGCGGAACTCCAGGTCCGGCGCGCCGTCGAACCTGGGCCCGAGATCCTCCAGGTCCTCCTTGAGGTTCCTGAGAGTGAACGGCACGGCACGATCCTATGGCAGCCCTGACTGGGGTCGCCGATCTAATGCGTCAAGCGCCGCGGTGCCAGTCCAGGGCAGAGCCCTTGTGCGGCCGAGGCTTTCCTTGGTCCCGCCGGGAAAGCCGCGTAAGCTAGGAGAGCGAATGACGGCCAAGTCCCACGAGTTCGAGGTCGTTCTCCTTCCCGAGGAAGAGGGCGGTTTCAGCGTGTCCGTGCCGGCGCTGCCGGGCTGCCATACCCAGGGCGAGACCCGCGAGGAAGCGCTGGAGATGGCCAAGGACGCGATCGAGGGATACCTCGAGGTGCTGGAGAGGGAGGGGCGCCCGCTGCCCCTGCCAGCGCAGATCGAGCGGATCACCGTCGCCGCGTGAGCGGGCGGCTTCCGTCGGTCCGTCCTCGACAGCTCGTCCGGATCCTCGAAAAGAAGGGTTGGAAGCTCGCCCGATCCAAGGGCAGCCACCACCACTTCACCCACCCAGACAGCCGGAACGTCATCACGGTCGCGCTACATGCCAAGGATCTCAAGCGCGGGACGCTGAGCGGCATTCTCGCGGACGCCGGGATCGACCGGGACGAGTTCCTTCGCCTATTGAAGTAGGCGGTTTGCCAATCGCCGGCCGGCGAGATTTCGTTGATGCGCTCGGCGCGGAAGCATCTCATCACGCCTGTTTTTGTAGGAGCTTCGGAAAACGGTTCGCGAAGATGTCGGGTTGGAGACGCTGAGCGCGAGGTTGGTGGCAAGACCGCGGGTAGAGGGCCGGTCGCGATGACCGGCGACGCCGCGCCCAGGTGGGACGAGCATTCGGGCTGCGACTTGCCTGAGTGATGAGCTCGGCCCGGTGCGTCCTCAGCGTCCGCGCGAACCGTTTGCCGGAGCTCCTACAAGAACAGTTAGATGAGCGAGAACCAGAGCGACAGCGAAGCGATCGGCGCTTCCCTGGCCGACCCAGGCGCTTTCGGCACCATCTTCGAGCGTCACTACGACGCCATCCATGGCTACTTGCAACGCCGCCTCGACGGGCACCTTGCAGACGAGCTCGCCGCGCAGACCTTTCTCGTCGCCTTCGATAGCCGCTCCCGCTTTGACCGGAGCCGCTCAGACTCTCGTCCCTGGCTTTTTGGGATCGCTACCAACCTGGCGCACAATCACCGCCGCCACGAGATCGTCGAACTGCGGGCGATCACCGCGATGACGCCGGAGAACGGCGCGGGGATCGATGGAGTAGAGGCTCGGGTCGATGCCGAGCGGATGCGAAGCCATCTCGCCGAGGCGCTGGCTGACCTCCCCACCGAGGAGTCTGACGTGCTCTGTCTCCTCGTCTGGGCAGAACTGAGTCAGACCGAGATTGCCGACGCCCTGGCGATCCCGCTCGGCACCGTCAAGTCTCGGCTCTCCCGCGCTCGCGGGCGACTGCAGAGCGCCCTCGGACTCCTGCCGACCGCCAACCCACCCGCCGCAAACCCGATTTCCCCTGGAGGTAAGTGATGGACGAGCTGACCGTTATGCGGAGCTTCCGCGCCGAGCGCGTCAAGCAGAACCCCACGGCTCGCGCCGCCGCCTGGCAGGCGCTCGAGGCCCGCTTCGACCTGGCCCCGGCGGCGGGCGGGTCCGCGATCCCGGCC
>JBAVGD010000135.1:0-9452 GCA_049684635.1 Solirubrobacterales bacterium
CTCGAAGACCAGCAGCAAGCCGCCGCCGATGAAGATGTAGGCGAAGACGCGACCGAGGTTGGCGGCGACGCGCGTCGCCGCGCTGCGATCCCCCGTCCGCCACCAGGCGATCGCCCGCACGATCCTGCCCCCGTCCATCGGGAAGGCGGGCAGCAGGTTGAAGACGAGGACGAGGAGGTTGATCGAGGCGAGCCAGCCAATTACGGCGAGGATGCCCGAAACGTCGGCGCGGCTTTCGACCAGCGCCGCCTCCTTGAAGCCCTGCGAACCGGCTGCGCCGACACCGATTGCGGTCAGCACGATCACGATAGCCAGCGTCACCAGCGGTCCCGCGATCGCAACCTCGAACTCCGTCCTCGGCGTCTCCGATTCGCGGTCCATCCGCGCCATCCCGCCGAAGATCCAGAGCTGGATGCTGGAGATCCCGATCCCGTTGCGCAGCGCCACCAGCGCGTGGCCGAGCTCGTGAAGAACGATCGAGCCGAAGAAGCCGGCGGCACTGAGGAGCGCCAGCAGGAAGGGGGTCGAGGACGAGCCGTTTTCCCCCAGCACTTCGCCGTAGAACTGGGAGAGCCAGAAGATGACCAGGAAGAGGACGAAGAACCAGGACCAGTCGACCGCGATCCGGATCCCGCGGACGTGGAACAGCGTTATCGGTTTGCCGCCAAACACGAGGTCAATGGTAGGGGCCCATATAGGGTCGCGGCGATGTCGGCGGACAGGGAGGCCGCGGAGCTGGCTGAAGGATGAGCAGCGCGACCCTTCACACGCGGCCACCTACCACGGAAGACACGGCTGGCGATCGACCGTCCTTCCTCCATAGGGTGTGAGGATGGCTCGGATTGGGGTGCTTGCAGTTGTCGCCACCCTCGTCTGGGCGCTCTCCGCCGGGAGTGGCGCCGGTGGAAGCGCCGGAGCGCTCGGTCCGCGGCCGCTGCCACCAACGTTCGTCAATCTCGAACTGGAGGCATTTCCCCGCCCGGCCGAGGAGGCGTGCGGGGACAACACCCGGGTGGTACGCGTGCGACCACCGAATGGACTGGCTCGAGCAGTCGCCGCGGCCGAGCCGGGGACCACGATCCTTCTCGCTCCGGGGACGTATCAAGGCCCAGTCGGTGAATCGAACGCACTGACTATTGCAACGCCGAATGTATGTCTGCGTGCCCCGGCCGGTCGGGCAGTTTTGGTGCCGCGAAGCAATGCTCAGCACTACGGCGTCGTAATCAGCGCCAACGACACGGTGATCGACGGACTGACGGTGAAGGGGTTCGCCGCCTCGATCTCGCTTTCGCGGCCGGATCGGCGAACGCTGCGCCGGATCACTCTGCAGCGCGTCGTGGTGGAACATCCCCGCGGCCCGGCCCGCGACGGGATCGTCGCCTATGACGACCACCGCAACGCTCCCGAACACCGGCCCAGCGTGGATGGCCTGCTTCTCCTGAATGCCAAGGTCAGCGGCACTGACATCGGGGTGGCCTGCAATGCCGGCCCTTGCGAACACTGGTGGATCGAGCGCACCCAGGTCGCGCCCCGGCGCCGTTCCGAGGACAGCGGCGCCGACGCGTTCGCGATCGAGGACGGCCGCCAGATCGCCGTCGTCGACTCCACCTTTGAGGGCGCGGCGGCCGATGGGATCGACACCAAGGCCACAGATGTCGTGGTCTTCGGTGCGCGGGTGCTCGGCATCGGGCGCAATGCGATCAAGCTCTGGCACGGCGGCGACGTGATCGATTCGGTCGTCGACGGCAGCGGCGGAGACGCTTCGCTTGTCGGCGACGGCCCGGGTCGCTACCGCTACCTGCATGTGCTGGTTACCCATCACCTG
Source organism: Solirubrobacterales bacterium (assembly GCA_049684635.1). Lineage (GTDB taxonomy): Bacteria > Actinomycetota > Thermoleophilia > Solirubrobacterales > 70-9 > VRUE01. The sequence continues at coordinate 1,826 of JBAVGD010000135.1, forward strand.
CATCCCGGTGTGAACGCCTATGTAGGTACGTGGGGCTACGACGATCGGCGACCCGGGCTGCAGCTGGAAATCGTCAACAGCGTCTTCTACGACAACGCGCGCGGCGGCTTTTTCGCACCCTCGAGCGCGAGCCTCTCAATCCGCCACACCATCTTCGGCGACCGCTCGGCCAAGCTGATCGACTTCTCCGACGGCGGCTCGCTTCAGGTCTCCCAGCTGCAGGATCTGCAACGCAGCGGACAGGGATTGGACAACCTGGCGGTGGAACCCCGACTTGCGGGACGCCGCGGTGCCTGGGCCCCGCTCGCCGGCAGCCCCGCGATCGATGCCGCCGAACCGGTACCCGGCCTCGCGCGCGACCTTCTAGAACACCCACGCGTTGACGGCACCGGGCCCGACATCGGACCTGTCGAGGGTTGAAGCGCTCGCGACTGGAACTCGAGCCGCATGAAGCCGGGGCGCAGCTGATCCCGATCTTGGCGCGGTAGCCGTGCGCCAGGCGCGGTTCGCGCGTATGCCTCTCCGCCATAAACTGCCGGCCCGATGACCGGCACGTACGAGATCCCGCAGGAGTCCCGCGACCTTCGCGACATGGTTCGCCGGCTGGCGCAGGAGAAGATCGCCCCTCGCGCCGGGGACATCGACCGCGAAGGCAAGTACCCGTGGGACGTCCGCAAGCTGCTGGCTGAGCACGACATCCTCGGCCTGCCGTTCTCCGAGCAGCATGGCGGCACCGGAACCGGGACGCTGGTCCTGCAGATGGCGGTCGAGGAGATCGCCAAGGCCTGCGCGTCCTCCGCCCTGATCCTGATGATCCAGGAGCTGGGCACGCTGCCGATCCAGCTCTTCGGCTCGGACGAGCTGAAGGAGCGCTTCCTGCCCAAGTGCGCCAGCGGCGAATGGTCGCCGGCGTTCGCCTTGTCGGAGCCAGAGGCCGGCAGCGACCCGGCGTCGATGCGGACGACCGCCGTTCGCGACGGTGACGAATGGGTGATCAACGGGCAGAAGAACTGGATCACCAACGCTTCGATCGCCGACTTCTATGTCGTCTTCGCCGTCACCGACCGCGAGAACCACCGGATCAGTGCCTTCGTCATCGAGAAAGAGCGCGATGGCTTCGATCCCGGCAAACTCGAGCACAAGCTGGGGATCAAGGGCTCCCCCACCGGCTCTCCGTCGTTCACCGACGTCCGCGTCCCGCAGGAGAACCTGATCGGCGTCGAGGGCAAGGGCTTGGGGGTCGCACTCGGCACGCTCGAGCGGACCCGCCTCGGGGCGGCGGCGCAGGCGGTTGGGATCGCGCAGGGCGCGACCGACTATGCCAACGCCTACTCGAAGGAGCGGATCGCCTTCGGCAAGCCGATCAACGCCTTGCAAGCGATTCAGTTCAAGCTCGCCGACATGGAGACCGGCACGGCCGCCGCGCGCGAGCTCCTCTACAAGGCCTGCTCGCTGGCTGACCTGCCGGAGCGGCCCGCGGATCTCGGCAAATGGACCTCGATGGCCAAGCTCTTCGCCTCCGACAACGCGATGCGGGTCACGGTCGAGGCGATCCAGGTGCTGGGCGGCTACGGCTACGTCAACGAGTACCCGGTCGAGCGCATGCTGCGCGACGCCAAGATCACTCAGATCTACGAGGGCACGAACGAGATCCAGCGTGTCGTCATCGCCCGCAGCATGGGCGCTTAACGCAGCTGGAGACGCGGCTCCGCCCGCCGCACATGCGGCGAGACACTCGACGAGCCGCGGTCAATCGTTGGTGGGGTCGTGAACGCACCCACTGCGCTTGAGAGCCGAGCGATTTGCTTCAATCGGATCACCAGAGAAAGGAGGTGGTCCTAAGTTGATTCACATGCTTGAGGGGACTCTGGAGGTGCAGGGCCGCTAGGCGCCGCACTGGGTTTGGGCGCCCGGTGGAATCCACCCCGGGCACCGGCGAGCGCAGGGAGGCGGGCGTTGTCCCACCCGTTGCGATTCCCGCGTTTGTTCCGAGCACCTGGCCAGGGCCGCCTTCGGGCGGCCCTGCTGCTTCTCGACGCCCTCGAGAACCCGCGCAGGGACAACGAGACCGACGGCGCCCTCGAGGGTCCTGCGGATTACTTCCAGCCGTGCCAAAATCGGCATCTGAGTGATCGCGGGAGACCTCAGGGCGGGTAGTGGAAATGGGCGTGCGGGCGCGTACCTGCTGCTCATGGCCGCCGACCCGATCAAGCGCCGGATCCTGCAGGAGATGGCGGAGCGCCCGCTCGCGGTCGGGTACGGGCGCGAGTACAGGGTCACCTCCGGCGGGCGGGAAGCGCTCTTCGTCGGCTTCGTCGTTGAGCGCTGGCTGCAGAACGCGCCGCTCGGGCCGGTGCCCTACGACAGCCCGGAGGGCGAGCGCGCGGTGGCCGCCCTGGCCGAGAGCTGGTCGGCGACGGTCGTGCACGCGCTGGCGCGCGAACCGATGACGCTCGCCGAGCTCGACGGCGCGGTCGAGGGTTCGAAACGCCGGACGCTGACTCGCCACCTCAAGGCGATGCAGGACGCCGGCCAAGTCGCGGCCCTGCCCGACGACGGCGGCGGCGGCGACTCGATCTACGCGCTCACCGACTGGATGCGGGCCGGAATCGCGCCGCTGATCGCGTCGGCCCGGATCGAGCGGCGCGAGCCGAAGGAAGGGATGGCGCCGATCGACGACCTCGACGTCGAGGCGGGCTTCCGACTCAGCCTGCCGCTGATCTCGATGCCGAAAGAGCTGTCGGGCACCTGCCGGCTGGGCGTCAACCTGGACGAGGAAGAAAAGTCGCCGATGACCGGCGTCACTGCACAAATCGACCGGGGCCAGGTCGTCTCATGCGAGACCGGCCTCGATCCGACGGCTGACGCCTGGGTGGCCGGCTCCGCCGACGACTGGCTCGACACCTTGATCGAGCCCGACGCGGACGGGGTGCAAGCGGGTGGCGACCGCCGGCTGGCTCGCGCCCTGCTCGACGGCCTACATGAGACGCTGTTCGGCGTTCCGGTGGGTTGAGTCGTGGCCGGCGGACCCGAGCGCGAGACCGACGAGAACGGGTTCAAGGCCCGAGCGGGAGCGCTGACCCTGCTCTACCTTGCCAGTCCGATAGAGCGCAGCTTCCTGCTGACGATGCTGGCGGAGGCGGCGACCGGGGTCGAGCTGATCGACGACAGCGACCTGCCCGATCCCGACGAGCCGATCGACCTCGAGATCCTCGCCGACCCCTACCTGGTCGAACCCACCGACCCGGACTTCGAGCCGAGCGACGAGATCGACTGGGACACCGAGCTGCGGGCCACCCCGGCCGGTGAGGAACTGCTGGTCGTCGCCCCCGTCCTGGAGCGCTGGCTGAACGACTGCCCGCTGGGGCGCGTGACGCTCGGCCCCGATGCCGGCCCGCCTCTGTCGGCGCTGCTCGGCGGCTGGTGCTCGACCACGATGCACGCTCTCGCGGCGGGGCCGCTGACGGTCGCCGAGGCGGTCGAGGCGATCGGCACGCTCGGCGATGAGGTGGTCGAGGAGCGGCTCGAAGACATGGTCGAGGTCGGCCAGCTCGAGCTCCTCCGCGGCGAGGACGGCGAGGAGCGCTTCGCCGTCACCGACTGGCTGCGCATGGCGATCGCGCCGCTCGCCATCGCGGCGCGGATGGAGCACCGCCACCCGCCCGGCGACACGGCGCCGATCGCGGCCCTCGACGTCGAGGCCGCCTTCCTGCTCACCCTGCCGCTGCTGGAGTTGCCGCCCGACCTGTCCGGCACCTGCTCCCTGGCGGTCGAGCTCGACGAGGACGTGGTCCCCAACCCGGCCGGAGTGACGGTGCAGGTCGAGGCAGGCCGGATTGCCTACGTCGAGGCAGGCCTCGACGAGGACGCCGACTCCTGGGCCTCGGCCCCGGCCCCCGACTTGCTGGACACCCTGATCGAGCCGGAGACGAAGCGGGTCAGCACCGGCGGCGGTCGCCTCAGTCGCAGGTTGCTCGACGAGTTGCACACGGTCCTGTTCGGGGCCTCGACGGTGCCTTAAGGCAGATCGCCGGCCGCAAGCGAGGTCAAGAGACCTCGCGGATCCAACTTCAATACGCCGTGCTCCGGCAGCGCGGACGCGGGATCGCCTTGTAGCGAGGCTGTTGGCCGCGGTTCCAGAGAGCGGCGTCGATCTGCGCCGGCGTGAGCCGACGATCGATCGCGTCCGCGAGCAGCTCGACGGCGTGTACACCGCAAGCCCGTAGCTCGACCTCCTCGGGGGAATCGTGTGCGATCAGCTCCCCGGCTTCGATCGTTTGCTCCAGCTTCGAGTCGATGCGGAGCACCCCGTCGACGCGAAGCACGTGCGGGACGAGGTTGTCGGCGAAAGCGGTGAGGCGGCCCTCATCGCGAAGGGCGGCAACTCCGGTTCGGTTGAGATCGGCAGCCGTTATCTGGGCGCGCTTGTAGAAGGGAATTGACCGTCCGTCGTAGGTCGAGATGTCGGCGAATGCTTGCCAGCCGGCAAGCAGATCGGCAAGCGCGATCGCCGAGCCATCGGCGGCGTCGACCACCGCCGTAAACCGGCCGCCGTGATCGGCAAGAACTCGCTCGCCGACATCGCGCAGCGAAGCCGCGAAATCCGCCATTAGCGGGTGCTCAGGGTCCTGACCGACCACTTCGGCGACATCTGTGGCGGACAGCCGGGTCAACTCCTGGGCGGACCATGCCCCGGTGGCCTGAAACCGCTCGGTTAGTCCCGCGGCAACCGTGAAGTAGCCGCTATAGCCGGGCCGCTTGTGGATCGTCGGCCACCAGCCAGAGCCGAAGTTGATCGCATCCAGGCAGATGACGAAGGCGGCGCGGGACTCGCGGTCGCCCTCGAGGAAGTGTGTCGTCGCATCGAGTTCGCCCGGCGGGACTGCCGCCGGAAGCGTGCGGGCGTAGGTCTCGATAGCCGCCTCCTGGATCCTCACCGAGCGCGCCCGGCCGGCAACCCAAGCGCAGCCTGCTCGGACTTGATCGGGGATCGAGCCGGCAATCGCGACGCCACGCCGGCGGTGCGGTCCTTGACCGTACTCAGCCACTATCGGAACCGTTCACGTCACCGGCCGCGCTCTCCACCCGCGGACCGTGGCGCTCGCATGATCGGGCGGCGACGTTTGCGGCCCGTTCAAGAGATTCGTGGGCGGAGCACCCCGTAGCTATGTAGTACGCGTAGGCCCCGTGCAGCACATCGCCGGCGCCGAGGGTGTCACTCGCCGGAATCTGCGGGACCGGAATTTCGAACCGGTGGTCACCAATGGCGGCGAGGATCGGTGCGGGGCCGGCCGATACCGCGGCCAGCGTCACATCGTGCGTTCTCACGCGCTCCAACAGGTCGCCCCGTTGAGCCGCCGCATCCAGAGAACCTGATGCGATCACATGGTCACTCATATCCATCAGTTCAGGGAGATGTGGCTTATCGCTTCCTGGGTCGAAAACCACGGGCGGTCGCGGGCTCGGGAGATCAGCCAGGAGGGCGCTTGCCACCGTCGGGAAGTGCGCGTCGAGCGAGACGACATCGGCAGGCTCAAGCACCGGCAGGCGTTGTGCCATCGCGCCCTGATCGAATCCCTTCGCGTTGAGAGAAACGACGATGCGCCGGCCCGACAGGTCGACTGCCGCGCTCGAGGTTGCCAGCTCCCCGCCGGTGGCGAGATCGATCACGTCCACCCCAAGTCCCGTCATGTCCTCAAGCGCAGCCTTCGCCAGCGGCCCCGTGCCGATCGCCGTCAGGAGCGTCGCATGTCCCCCCAGGGCAGCAAAGGCTGCCGCCGCGTTGGCGGCCGGCCCTCCGGCGCCAGTCCACCGCGCCAGCGCTTGGATCTTCTCGTCGGCGCGAGGGAAACGCTCGACATAGTGGATGAGGTCGAACGTCGTCAGCCCAATAAAGAGACCTGTCGGAGTCAAACCAAAGCGCTCCCTCGATCACTCATGGCACGGCCTCACTCAAGCAGATGACGAATTGGGACGCCTCGCCTCGCCTTCCGCAGGGCCCAAGTAGCATGCTGCGAATGGGAGGGATGCGGCACCGTCGGACGAGAATCCCGAAGATCATCAGCCATAGGCTAGGGCTGCCTTCAGCAGGGCGATCTGCTCGGGTAAAGACGGCCACGACAGCGGCCGTCGTATTGCTTCTTGACCTCGGGTCCAAGGCATTGGTGTCCAACGGCTACGGCCTGGGGGAAAAACACGAAGTGCTGTCATTTTTCTCAATCGCACCTGTACACAACCCCGGAATCAGCCTGGCACTGATCAATGGCGGGATTCGGCTGCCCACATATATTCTCGTTACCTGTGTGCTGGTTGCGGTCGCCTCTGTCGTTACCTCCGGTTCGCTGCGACTCCTCTGGCTCCCACTCGGCCTTTTCATCGGTGGTGCTTTCGGCAACATGCTCGAGCTTCTCTACCACGGGTATGGCACTGACTTCATCTACCTCCATGGCGCACCGGGGATCTTCAATCTTGCCGATTTCTCGATGATCCTGGGCATCCTTCTTGTTCTCCTCAAAAAGCCGAGGAGCGCGGGGTCGCTGGGTGCGGAGATGTCGGCAGTTGCTGCCGGGAGTACCGAGGAGGGGTCGGTCTGAGCCCGCGCATCCCCAGACCGGAAAGTCAGGTGGGCCAGATAGCCGAGCTCGTCTTCATCGTCGTCCTGGCAATCGGGATGGCGCTGGCGATCCAGGCGTGGCTGATCAAGCCCTACCAGATCCCCTCCGAATCGATGGAGCCGACGCTCGACGTCGGCCAGCGCGTCCTCGTCAGCCGCTTCCTCTACCACTTCCAGGACCCAAGCCCCGGCGACATCGTCGTCTTCCATCCGCCCGCCGGCGCCGACAACGGCACCGAATGCGGCGTCCCGCACTCACCGCGGCAGTCCTGCCCGCGGCCGACCGCGGCAGAGTCGAGCCAGAACTTCGTCAAGCGGATCGTCGCCGGGCCCGGGGATACGCTGAGGATCCGGGACGGGCACCCGGTGGTCAACGGGGTGGAGAAGACCGACGAGCCCTACACGGAGCCCTGCGGAGCCGCACCCGCCTGCAATCTGCCCAAACCGATCGTCATTCCACCCGACTCCTACTTCATGATGGGGGACAACCGTGGGGCGAGCGACGACAGCCGTTTCTGGGGACCCGTCCCCCGCAAGTGGATCATCGGCAAGGCCTTCGCCACCTACTGGCCGCTCGACCGCATCGGCCTCCTCTAGGGCCGATTTGACCGGCATCTACCCGCTCGGATAGCCTGCCTTGACTGGAAACGGGTGTGTTATGGCACCCAGTGGGGAGAAGCAGTGAAGAAACAGGGCCTAGCTCGCCGTTTGCTCCCAGGCGTCTCCCTGGCCCTCTGCGGCTTCGGCTCATTGCTGTTCTCGAGCATTTCGTCGGCTGCGCCGGGCGCGATCACCGAGTTCACGGTTCCGACCCACATCAGCCGGCCGTTTGGCATCACTGCGGGCCCTGACGGCAACGTTTGGTTCACCGAGAACTGGCCTGAAGCACACAAGATCGGGCGCATCACCCCAGACGGCCAGATCACCGAGTTCTCCCTCTCCTCCGCGGCGAACCTGGACTCGATTACGACGGGGCCGGACGGCAACCTGTGGTTCACTGACGGACTTTCGGAT
>JBAVGD010000136.1:0-2793 GCA_049684635.1 Solirubrobacterales bacterium
CGGCCCGACATCCTCGACCCGGCGCTGCTGCGGCCGGGCCGCTTCGACCGCCAGGTCGTCGTCGACCGTCCGGATCGCAAGGGTCGCAAGAAGATCCTCGAGGTGCACACCCGCGGCAAGCCGTTGGCCAAGGAAATCAACCTCGATGCGCTGGCTGGGCAAACCCCGGGCTTCACGGGAGCCGACCTCGCCAACCTGATCAACGAGGCGGCCCTGCTGACCGCGCGCCAGGGCCATCGCGAGATCTCCATGCAGGAGCTCGAGGAGGGGATCATGCGAGTGATCGCCGGGCCCGAGAAGAAGACGCGGGTGATGAGCGAGAAGGAGCGGTTGATTACCGCCTACCACGAGCTGGGGCATGCCATCGTCGGCCACCTGCTTCCGAATTGCGACCCCGTCCACAAGATCTCGCTGATCAGCCGCGGCCAGGCGCTTGGCTACACGATCTCGCTGCCAACCGAAGACAAGTTCCTCACCAGCCGCGCTGAGCTCACCGACACGATGGCGATGACGCTGGGAGGCCGCGCGGCCGAGGAGATCATCTTCGGCGAGATCACCACCGGCGCCTCGAACGACCTCGAGAAGGTGACCGCGACCGCGAAGCAGATGGTGATGAGGTTCGGGATGTCGGAGCGGCTGGGCCCGCGCGTCTTCGGTCATGATCGTGGCCAGCCGTTTCTCGGCCGGGAGTTCTCCTCCGAGCCCGATTACTCCGATGAGATTGCCCGCGAGATCGACGACGAGATTCGGCGCATCGTCGAGGCTGCGCATCAGACCGCAAAGGATCTGCTGACCGACCGACGCGAGGATCTGGACCGCATCTCCAAGGTCCTGATCGAGCGAGAGACGATCGATGCCGAGCAGTTCGTTGCCCTGCTCGACGGCAAGCCTGAAGCGGAGGTATTCGCCGATCAGGAGGAGCCCGTCAAGCAGGTCGAGCCGGAACCACAGCCCGAACGGCCACAGCGCGAGGGGGCCCGACCGGCTCCGCGCCCGCGCCCGGGATTTGCCGGCGGCGACGCAAGCTGAGGCGCATCGTGAAGCTGATGGGGGTGATCAACGTCACCCCCGACTCCTTCTCGGATGGCGGTCTCTACTTCGACCCGGAACGGGCCATCGCCCATGGAGAGGAGCTTGTCCGGGACGGTGCGGACATCCTCGACATCGGGGGCGAGTCGACGCGGCCCGGAGCCGCTCCTGTCAGCGTCGAGGATGAGCTCGAGAGGGTCGAGCCCGTCGTTGTCGCCCTTTCCCAGGCGGGCCACACGGTCTCAATCGACACCTCGAAGCTCTCGGTTGCGGCGGCGGCGCTGGCGGGCGGAGCGACAATCGTCAACGACGTCACCGCCCTGCGGGCCGATCCGCAGATCGCGGCTCTCTGTGCCGATTATGAAGCCGGATTGGTGTTGATGCATATGCAGGGGGATCCGCGCACGATGCAGGCGAACCCGACCTACGACGACGTGGTCGATGACGTCAAGGCATTTCTCGCGGAGCGGATCGAGGTGGCGGTGGCCGGCGGAGTCGCCGAAGGGCGAATCTGGCTTGATCCGGGAATCGGCTTCGGAAAGACGTTGGTCCACAACCTCGAGTTGTTGCGACGCCTCGGCGAGCTGCGGACGCTGGGCCGGCCCCTTGTCGTCGGAACCTCGCGCAAGAGCTTTCTGGGGAAGGTCGACGGCTCCGAGGTCGGGGCGCGGATCGGCGGCACGATTGCGTCTTCGGTTCTCGCCGCGGCGGAAGGGGCAGATGTCCTCCGCGTCCATGACGTCGCCGAGGTTGCCCAGGCGATCAGGGTTACCGGGGCGATCCTGGAATAGGTTGCAGCACGATGGAGGCACATGGCAACGAGATCGAGTCGACGGTCGAAGTGGACATCCAGGGCCTGTCGATCTATACGCACCATGGCGTCACCGATGCGGAGCAGGAGGTCGGCCAGCGGCTCGAGTTCGACGTCGCCTTCGACGTCCCGGATTGCGACGCGGTCCTGACCGACCGGATCGAGGACACCATCGACTACAGCGAGGTCTGCGACATCGTGGCGCTCGCCGCGACCGAGCGCAGCTACCGAACGCTGGAGCGCCTGGCGCAGGTGGTTGGAGAGCGGCTGATGGAGCGTTACGGCTGCCAGTCCGTCCGAGTGCGCGCCGCGAAGCCGGAGCCGCCGCTGCCCCTGGCCGTCCAGGAGGTAGCGGTGGAGGTCGTCCAGGAGCGCGGTGAGGAAGAGGACGACGACAACGCCGAGGAGGCGTAAGCGGACGTGCCGCTGGTTCAGTGCCCATATGGTCCGCTAACTCCCGGCACGTCTTGATGCGGATCGGGTACCTCGGCCTGGGATCGAACGTCGGCGATCGCGCCGCCAACCTGGACGCCGGAATTGCGACGCTGCGGGAGCGCAGGGTGGAGATCGAGGCGGTGTCCTCGCTGTATGAGACCGAGCCGGTCGGCGAGGTTCTGGACCAGCCGGACTTCCTCAATGCGGCGGCTCGCATCCGAACCGAGCTCGAGCCCGAAGCGCTGCTCGACCTCTGCAAGGAGATCGAGGTTGAGCGCGGACGGGTGCTGGATGCGCCGCGGCACAGCCCGCGCCCGCTTGACATCGACCTCCTGCTGCTGGGGGATCTGGAGCTCGTTACCGAGCGCCTCGTCCTACCGCATCCAGAGGTCACGAGCCGGCGCTTCGTCCTCGCGCCGCTGCTGGAGCTGGATCCCGCGCTTGCCTTGCCGGGTGGCCGCCGCCTCGTGGACGCGATGGATTCGCTCGGTGGCGGACAGCGCGTCAACCGCAGCGGT
>JBAVGD010000137.1:0-3197 GCA_049684635.1 Solirubrobacterales bacterium
GTTCGAGGTGATGCAGGCGCTGGGAGGTTCGAAGATCTTCTTGGCGGCGCGTTCCTGGCCGCCGGGCGGCGCGGTTCGGGTCACGACGCGGCTGCCGGGGCACTTCAACGTCGCCAACGCGCTTGGCGCGTTTGCGGCAGCCACGGCGTTGGGGGTCGAGCCGGACGTGGCGGCGGCCGGCCTCGCTCGGGCGGTGCCTCCGCCGGGGCGCTTTGAGCCGGTCGACGACGGGCAGCCGTTTGCCGTTCTGGTCGACTACGCGCACACGCCCGATTCGTTGACGAACGTGCTGCAGGCCGCGCGGCGGCTCACCCCGGGCAGGTTGATAACGGTCTTCGGTGCCGGCGGCGATCGCGACCGCGGCAAGCGCCCGCAAATGGGTCGCGCCGCAAGCCAACTCTCGGACCTTGCCATCGTCACCTCCGACAACCCCCGCTCGGAGGATCCCGAAGCGATCATCGCCGAGATCCTGGCCGGAGTAGATGACGGCGGGGAGGTCGAGGTCGAGCCGGACCGGCGTGCCGCGATCGCGACGGCGCTCGCCCGCGCCCGCTCCGGAGATACGGTCCTGATCGCCGGCAAGGGTCACGAGCAGGGCCAGGAGTTCGAGAACGGCCGCAAGATGGCATTCGACGATCGCGAAGTGGCGAGAGAGGAGCTGCGAAAGCTGTGACGCTCGCACCTGAGGGGATCGCGGCCGCGATCGCGGAGCCGGATGTCGCGGTGATCGCCGACATGGGCCCAATCCAGGGCGAGCTACTCGGCTCTGTTGAGGCGAGAGCGGAGGCCAAGGCGGAGGTGCCGGTGCCGGGGGTGCCGCTCAGCGAAATGGCCGATCGCGCTGCCAACATAGGCCTTCCCGCTTCCAGGGCCGGCGCCTCGAGCCGGGCGATGGGATCGTCCTTGTCAACGACTGCCACAACGCCAACCCAGCCTCGACGCGCGCGGCGCTCGATCGCCCTGCCTCGCTGGATGGGTTGCGACGGACTGCCCGCCGCTCGTCGCCCAGCTCGAGCCGCGGCGCTCGCATCCTGCTCAAGGGCTCCCGTTCCGCCGGCCCGGAGGCGGTTGCCGCGACCCTCGTGGAGCCCGTCTGATGGGTGAGGTCTTGATCGCCGGCATGGCGGCGATGCTGATCTGCATCTTCCTCGGCCCGAAGTTCATTGAATTCCTGCGGGTGAGGGAGTTTGGCCAGCACATTCGTGAGGACGGGCCCCAGGAGCACCTGACCAAGGCCGGCACGCCGACGATGGGTGGGCTGATCGTCTTCGCTTCGATCTGCGTTCCCTACCTCGTTCTCTCCGACCTCGATCCTCAGAGCCTGGCCGTGTTCGGTGTCGCGCTGGGCTGTGCCGCGCTGGGTTTCGTCGACGACTTCATCAAGATCGTCAAACGCCGCTCGCTGGGCCTCTCGGCCCGCTGGAAGCTGCTCTTCCAGCTCTTCCTGGCGTTCGGCCTGTGGTGGGTCGCTCGTCATGAGGTTGGCCTCGAGCCAACCCTCTTCCTGCGTATCGGCGACGCCAGCGTCTCCCTCGGGCCGGTGCTCTATTTCGTCCTCGTCTTCCTCGTCATCGCCGGAACCTCGAACGGCGTAAACCTCACCGACGGTCTCGACGGCCTCGCCGCCGGTTCCTGCGCGATCGTCCTCCTTGCCTATACGGCGATCGCCTTCGTCACCAATGAGCAGCAGAACCTGGCGCTGCTCTCCGCCTGCCTCGTCGGCGCCTGCATCGGCTTTCTCTGGTTCAACGCCTTTCCGGCGTCGATCTTCATGGGGGACACCGGCTCGCTTGGGCTTGGCGGCGCGATCGGCGCGCTTGCGGTGATGACCCAAACCGAGGTCCTGCTGATCATCATCGGCGGCATCTTCGTGATCGAGGCTCTCTCCGTCGCGATCCAGGTCTTCTCCTTCAAGGTCTTCCGCCGCCGGGTTCTGCTGATGGCACCGCTCCACCACCACTTCGAGATGATGGCCTGGTCGGAGACCAAGATCATGCTCCGCTTCTGGATCATCGCCGCCGTCTGCTCTGGGATCGGCTTCACTCTGTACCAGCAGTCGATCGGTCGTTAGCGAGGTCAGCACCGCAACAGGACCGTCGGCCACGGACCTCGAACATATGCGGGATGAGCGCACCGCCTTCCCGCAGGCAGGGCTGCTGGTCGCCGGCGTCGAAGTTCTCCTGGATGCGGACGGACTGGCCTTTCTGGAAGGGACGCGAACCGTCGTCTAGAGCCTCGGAGTGCTACGGGAGGTCGCCGTGAGCGCGCAGCGGCGGAAACCGCCACGAAAGAAGAGCGCGCGGAAGAAGAGGTCTCGAAGCGCCGCGCTGCCGACCGAATACAACATGCTCCTCACGGCGACGCTCTGCCTGCTCGCCTTCGGCGCGGTGATGGTCTTCTCCGCCAGCTCGACCACCAAAGTCCTCAGCAACGGCGGTCTGTCCGACAGCGCCTACTACCTGAAGCGCACGCTGATGTTCGGAGCGGCTGGCCTGCTGATCATGCACGTGACCGCCCGGCACGGGCTCGACCTGATCCGCCGGCTGACACCGGCGATGCTCGCCGCCTCGCTCTTCCTGCTCATCGCGGTGCTGGGCATAGGCACCAGCGTCAACGGCTCGAGTCGCTGGATCGGCTCCGGATTCCTGCAGCTGCAGCCCTCGGAGTTCGCCAAGGTCGCGCTGATCCTCTACGGCGCCGATCTGCTTGCGAGAAAGCCAAAGCGAGCGAAAAGCCTGAACGGGTTGATGCCGTTCCTCGTTGTGGTTGGTTTCGCCTCCCTGCTGATCGTGGTCGAGCCGGATCTGGGGACGGCCCTGGTGGTTGCCTTCACCGTTGCGGCCGTCATGGTCGCCGCCGGGGCCCGGCTTCGCGACCTCGCGGTCATCGCGGCGGTTCTGGCCTTCTTCGCGCTGCTGATGACCGTGGTCGAGCCGTATCGCATGGCCCGCCTCACCGGGTTTCTCCATCCCGGCGCCGACTCGACTGGAGTTGGCTTTCAGGCCACCCAGGCCAAGATCGCGCTTGGGTCCGGCGGCATCTTCGGCGTCGGAATCGGGAATGGTGTGCAGAAGGCGTTCTACCTGCCCGAGGCCCACACCGACATGATCTCCGCCGTGATCGGCGAGGAGCTTGGCATGGTCGGCATCCTCGGGGTTGTGGGTCTCTTCTCCGTCTTCGGTTACGCGGGACTGCAG
>JBAVGD010000138.1:0-2217 GCA_049684635.1 Solirubrobacterales bacterium
GACATCGTCTTCGAGCACGTCGGCCAGGCGACCTTTCCGACCTCGGTCTTCGTCGTCAAGCCCTTCGGCAAAGTCGTGATCTGCGGCGCGACCTCCGGCTTCCAGCTCGACTTCGACGTCCGCTACCTGTGGATGCGCCAGAAGCAGATCCTCGGCTCGCACTTCGCCAACGCCTACGAGTGCATGCGCGCCAACCAGCTGATGGCGGAGGGCAAGATTCGCCCGGTGCTGTGGCGGACGATGGGCTTCGAGGGCGTCCCGGAGGCGCACCAGCTGCTGCACGAAAACAAGCACCTCGGCAAGATCTCGATCCTCGTCGGGGCGGGGTCCGAGCAGGAAGGCAAGACCGAGGATGGCCCGGGCGCGATCCGGGCGGAGGTTGGAGCTTGATGAGCGAGAAGCCAGCCGGCCTCGGGGTCCGCTCCTGGGCACCTGCGGCGAGCCACGAAAGGGGACTTTGATGGCTGAGGTCTGCACACTCGACTGGCATATCGCCCCCTTTCGGGCGGACCGCTGGCTCGACCTCTGGGAACCCGCGGCGGCACGCATGCCGGCCTTCGGTGCCAGGAACTGGTCGCTGATCCGCTCGATCGACGATCCCCTGGCCTTCTGCCAGTCCGCGGTTTGGGAGAACCGCTCCGACTTCGAGCGCTACTGGTACTCGGAGGAGATCGAGGCGGCCCGTGCCAGCGTGATCGACCTCTACGACCTTCCCCTGCTCCCCGCCTGGCACACGCTCATCCTCACCGAATAGGCCGCGCACCGGCACCGGCATCAGGGCGGCCCAAGCCTGCTTCTTGCCTTCGCGATGCAGGCGAGGCGGCTAGGCGCGCTCCAGCGGGGCCATTGTCAGGCCGGCCGTGTTGAGCTGCTCCCAGTAGTGCTCCGCCGGCTCGCGCGGGCCTGACCAGACGATCGCCTGGCCGGTGCTGTGAATCCGATCGGCGATCTGGTGCCCCTGGTCAATCGTGATACCCGGAAGGACCTTGGCGAGCGTCTGCGCCACGTGGTCGAAGGTGTTGTGGTTGTCGTTGCAGACGATCACCCGCCAGTCGCCACCGAGGCCCGAGCCCGGTCCCCCCACGCGTGGGCGCTCGATCGTCGTCGTCGACATCGTCGGCATTATCCGGAAACTCGCAGGGCTCTTTCAGGCAAGATCCGCGCCGCGCACCGGGCCGGGCTGGGAACCAGTCTCCGCCGCACCGTCAAGGGACACCCGGGCGAGCCTAAAACGGACTGGGAACGCGAACCACGACGTTGTCGACGGTGGCAACCGCACCGGTGGCGTTGGTCGCCGCCCCAACCGAGAACCCGGACGCCTGACCTTCAAGTTCCCCGGCGGCTTCGTCGGTCGCTTCCACAACCCGTTCACCGCCGACGAACCCGAGAATGACAGCCGTGCCCTTTTCGGGTCCGCTGATCGCATTGATCGTCCGCAGCCGCAGCTCGGTGGCTTCATCGAGCCCCCCCACAGGGCCGACCCCCTTGGCGATTTGCAGGTATTTGATACTCCCGTCAGGGCGGATCTTGCGCAGCTGCACCTTGCGCTGGAGCGGATAGACCGCCAGTTGGTAGCCGGCTCCGCCGGCTTCGGTGCGGAGATTCACCGCCACGAACGCCTTGTGCTGGATCGGCTTGGGCGTCGAGCTGAGGAGCCGCTCTACCGCGGCGACCTCGAGGTCGTGGCCTACCACGGGAGTGCGGTAGGAGCACTCTCGCGTCTGTTTTCCAACCACGATCTGGAAGACGTGGCTGGAGCTGGAACGCCCGCAGCTTTCGCCGGAGAGCTTCACTATCTGCTTGCGCTGCGCTTCGGTCTCCATGCTGTTGCGGTAGATACCAATCAGCGCTGCGCTCGCGTTCGTCACGAGAATCAGAACGCTCGCCAGCGCGGCAAGCGAGAGGGCTTTGGTTCGCTTTCGCATGAGAATTAGCTTCGCGCGTCGCGCGGTTGCAGGAAAGACGGCGTCCGTCGTCTCACTCTGCGCTCACGCAGCCTAAACACAGACCCCCGGAAAAGATGCGCCCGGCGCCTCGATGAACGGCGTCTTTCCGGTCTGGCTCCGGGTGACATCGGCGACATCCACGAGCGCGGGATACTGGCGGCATCCGTCCAACATCGCGATCGAGCCGATCCTTCGCGCCACCGCAAATATCATTTGATCGATGTCTGAGCACCGCTTGCCAGAGCGTGACCGCCCCTGGGTGATGCGCACC
>JBAVGD010000139.1:0-8623 GCA_049684635.1 Solirubrobacterales bacterium
CCGAACGGCCCTGGGTCCATCCAGCAACCGGGCTCGTAGGTGTCGATGAAACGGCCGGCGTAGGAAACGAAGTCGCCTCCGTCGCCGACGACGATCGCGTCGCGATCGAGCACCTGGGCCAGCTCTCCATAGACACGCACCGGATGAAGCGGGGAGCGCGGGTCTTCGAGTTCTTCCTTCTCGGCGGCGCGCTTCTCCGCCTCGACGCCACGCAGCTGTTCCAGCCAGGCATCGGAGCGACGCGACCCCGGCGCGACCGACCCGCGCAGAGCCGCCAGCGTCGTCGCAACGTCGCCGACCAGATCCAGGTCCGGGAGCCGATTGGAGGTCAATGCGTTGGGCGCCGCATCGAGGCGGATCAGCTTGGTCTCCTCGCCGAAGCTGCCACCGAAGCCGAGGCGGAAATCCATGGGAACGCCGACGACAAGGGCGACATCGGCGCCCTTAAGCCCGGCGCCGCGAGCCCGGCTGAAAGCGAGTTCGTGGTCGGCCGGCAGGCAGCCGCGGCCAAGGCCGTTGAGGAAGACAGGGATGCCGAGTGCCTCGGCAAGCTCGCGAAGCGGCCCCTCGCCGTGCGCCCAGTAGAGACCGGTCCCGGCCATGATCGCCGGCCGCTCGGCGGCACGGAGCAGGGCGGCCGCCTCCTCGACACCCTCGGCCGGCTGCAATCCGTTGGCCGCGGAATGAGGGGGAATCTCCGGCTCCGCCTCGCTGAAGACCACGTCGAGGGGATAGTCGACGAAGGTCGGGCCACCTGGCGCCGCAAGGGCGAGATCCAGCGCCGCGGCGGTTCGCGCCGCAATCATCGCCGGGTCCTTCACCGTCTCCGCCGACTTCACGAGGGGCGCGACAAAGGGAAGGTGATCGATCTCCTGCAGTGACCCTGAGCCCCAGCGCATCTCCGGTGCCCGACCGCCCAGCACGCAGAGTGGGGAGCCGTTTGCCTGAGCGCCCGCGATCGCGCTGACCCCGTTTGTCACCCCGGGGCCCGCCGTCAGCGCCGCAACCCCCACCTGACGCGTTGCCTTGGCGAATCCCTCGGCCGCAAAGGCCGCCGACTGCTCGTGCCGCACATCGACGATCTCGATGCCCTCCTCGCGGCAGCCGTCGTAAATCGAGAACAGGTGCCCGCCGGACAGCGTGAATAGATGGCTGACCCCGCGCGACTTGAGAACCTGGGCGACCAGGCGCCCGCCATGGACAGCGGTCTCTTGCTCGGCGGTGGCGATTGCGAGAGTCTATTTCCGCCGGCAGGAGGCTGTCCCCGAAGGCACGGGCGTGTAGCTGGCGAGCGAGGCTGGGATGGCGATTGCCGCCGTCCGTGGACGCAATAGCGGAGCAGGCGGCGGGATACCTCATAGAGATCGAAGAATTGTTCGGGCCGATCCTCATCGAGCCCGCAGACGGAAGCTCGGCTCCGCTTGCGCCTCAGACATAGAAGTAGATAGGGAGAGCGAACGCAGAGAGCGCCTCTGCCCTCGGTGCAGCCGCAGTGCGGATAACGGCACGAACTGCGATACCGCGTTGCAGTCTCTAAAGAAGTTGGTCCCGGAGCGCCAACGTCCTGTAAGGGAGGAAGGAAAGAAATGTTCTCCGATTCCGCAAGACGCTCGGGATCGCCGGTATCGCGATGATCGCAATGAGCGCGTTCGTCGCTGTGCTAACCAAGGTCGCGTAGGCACGAGTTTTCGTTTCCAAACCGCTGAACGGGGCCGGTGCCCCGTTTCAGGCTTTCCTGGGTCCGCCTGGCTCAACCAAAAACACGCCTATTGGACCAAGGCCAATCCTCTGCTCGAGAGGTCTACCGGGCCCGACATGTCCCGCATTTCAAAAAAACAGAAAAAGCCCTTTCGGAACAGATGCTTTCCTGCACTTGGCCTTCCCGTTTGGGTTGGTGCTCTTTCCGCTGGGCCCGACTACAGGCAACTATGCTCTCCTCAATGAGCAGGGGCAAGCGAAAGCGGCAGCTGCCGCAGGGGAGGAGTGACGCCGAAGAGAGCGCAGTTGCGCCCACTCCCACTCCCAATTCGACGCAAATGCCTCAGACAGGGGATGACGCCCAGCGCAGCGAGCGGCGTGCCGCGCTGCTCAAGCCGGGAATCGCAGCCGCGTTTCTCATGCTGATAGCGGTGGTCGCGTTGATTGCTATTACCCAAGACGGTGGCAACGGAGGGGATGTTCGCCTAGAGGGCGTCAACGCGGTCAAGCGGGAACTCAGGGGGATCCCACAAGGCAATCTGATCATCGGCGACCCAACCGCAGAAGTTGCCCTTCTCGAGTTCGGCGACCTTCAGTGCTTCGGTTGCCGCAAAGTGGCCGAAGAGGCGCTTCCTGCGGTGATCTCTTCGAAGGTGCGCAGCGGAGAATCCAGAATCGAATTCGTCAACTACCCCGTGATCGGCGATGAATCGGTCAAGGCGGCCAGAGCCGCGATTGCGGCTGGCAACCAGGGGCGCGGCTGGAATTTCGTCGAGCTGTTCTACCGCAACCAGGGAAAAGAGAACTCCGGCTACGTGACAGATGCCTTCCTCACCGCGATCGCCGAAGGCGCAGGTGTGGCGGACATAGACAAGTGGAACAGAGATCGCGAGGGTGACGCATCGCTCGCGGAAATCAAACTCGCCAAGAAAGAAGGAAAACAGCTGGGCGTCTCGGTAACGCCGTCGTTTAGCTTGGCCTATGGCAAGACGGGCTATTCCTTCATCGGAACGCCGCTGGAGGCCACGCAGCTCGAAGAAGCCATTGAGCATGGGATTCAGTTGGCCAAAGCTGGGGGCTGAGCGAGGTCCTAGTCTCTGGCGGCCGCCAGTTGCTCCTGGATTACTCAACACCCAATCCCAGCCACGCGAAGTAGGCATAGACGGCGGCACCTAGGTCGGTGCGGGCAATGGAGCTCCTGTCCCACGTGTGGGACATGACGCATTCGGCCCAGGCAGCAATAGATCTCGTCTGTCGGATGAGGCCGGCCGCGGTGGGTATGCAGACAGGCCGAGGAGGAAATCACCGCCGGTAGGAGGCGCCGATCCGTTTGGCGAAGTCAAAAAAAATTCTGACGCTTCTATGCCCGGGGCGGGACTCGAACCCGCAAGTCCCCGGAGGGACAGCGCCTTTTAAGGGCGCCGCTTTTGCCAGTTTCGCCACCCGGGCCCAGCAATCGTATATGGGGCTGAATCGCGCCTCTGGCAGACTGGTGACCCGCCCAAATCAGCCCTAAAAATGTGGTGGGACCGCAACTATGGCGCTGCTAACGTGTCGTTAGGACGAGACGACGCCTTCCCTGGAGAGTGACGCTTGGAGGCTTCCGCACTAACACAGGCCAGTCAACGCGGGCTATTGGGTCTGCGGTCCCCTCTGCTCAAGCTTCAAGGCGACGAACGGTTGATCGCCATGGCGAGAAGGGGAAACGCCGGCGCCTTCGAGACGATCGTCGACCGCTATCAGGGTCGCTTGCTGGGCTTTTGCCGTCAGATGCTCGGCTCCACCGAGGACGCCGAGGATGTCCTGCAGGAGGTCTTCGTCAACGCCTACCGGGCGATGCTGGCGGACAGCCGGGAGATCAACCTACGGCCGTGGCTCTACCGCATCGCCCGCAACCGGTGCCTTAACCACCTCCGCAAGCCGACCGCGGACAGCCAGGAATCGATGGACATGGTGCCGGCGGTCGAGGCTGCCTCGACAGCCGAGAAGGTGCACAACCGCGAGGAGTTCCGCCAGCTGCTCAGCGATGTGGGCAAGCTTCCCGAGACGCAGCGCACGGCGTTGATCCTGCGGGAGTTGGACGCGATGTCCTATGAGGAAATAGCCCAGGCAATGGACGCCAGCGTGCCGTCGATCAAGTCGCTGCTCGTGCGGGCGCGGATCTCCCTCGCCGAGGCGAGCCAGGCCCGCCAGCTGACCTGCGGGGAAGTGCGCCTTGCGCTTGCCGAGGCCGCTGAGGGGCTGCGCAAGGTTTCCGGGCCGGTTCGTCGCCATGTTCGCGACTGCGACGAGTGCGATGCCTTCCGCTCGATGGTTCGCTCGAATGACAAGGTCCTGGCGGCGATGTCTCCCGTTGGGCCACTGCTGGCGATGAAGTCCTTCATCCTCTCCAAGCTCGGCTTGGGCGGCGCGGGCGGCGGCGCGGGTGCAGGGGCAAGCGCGGGTGCCGGCGCGACGGTTACGGCCACCGGCACCGGGGCAGTCGGAAGCGTCGGCGCCGCGATCGGCAGCGGCAGCGCCGCCAGCGGGATTGGCGCGGTGGGCGGCGCGATCGGGACGAAGGCTGTCGCCAGCGTCGTCACCGCCGCGATGCTCACGGCCGGTGCCGTCGAGGTGAAGGAACAGGTTGTCCCGGCGCCGACCCCGAAGAGCGCATCCGCATCTACGTCCCACTCGACGATCCCTCCGCGAATCTCGCTCGCGGATAGGACGGTGGCGCCAACTCAGACCAACGTGACACCGGATCCGGCGCCTGTCGAAGCGACTTCCGCCGTGGCGACGCCCGAATCCGTCCCGCCCGCCCCGAGCGCGCCGGAAACCGCGGATACCACGGGTCTGCCGACCGAACCCGCGACGACGAACCCGGTCGGACCGGGGGTCACAGCCGCCAAACCGCCGCCCGGCACAGTCGGCGCTCCAAGCGGCAGCGACGTTGTCGTCGTCACCGTCGGCGGCGGCCCAACCCGCACTCCGTCACCCGAACCGACCACCCCGCCGGCAGAACCGGCGCCTCCGGCCAGCGAATCGCCACCGCCACCGCCCAGCGAACCGGCCCCGACCCCAGAACCGTCGCCGAGTCCGGAACCCGGCCCCTCCGAAGCTCCACCCCCCGGTAGCTGAGAACCTCTTCGCCTTTCCGTCAGGTCAGGCCGATCACTTTCAGGCGACGGTTTAGACAGGTGCCAGCGAAGGCGCGCGTCTCGGCGAGGGAGTAGCCGAACAGCTCGACATTCTCGTCCTCGGGCGCCCAGGGCGGTGAGAGCACCTTCTCCGCCACCGGCAGCGCTTCTTCCAGCGTGCGCTGGATCGCCTGCTTGAAGCGCTCGTCCTCGGCCGCCTTCTCCCGCAGGAACACGGAACCGAAGGCAACATGACGATGCTCGTCGCGCGCCACGTTTTGGAAACCCTCGACGAAGGCCGGCAGCGTCCCTTCGCGTTCGTTGAAGTCCATGATGAAGTGCTGCCCGGTGAGAGCCAGCATTCCCTCGATCACCATGTGATAGAGGGTCACCGCCTCGACGAGCGTCTGACTGTCCTCGGGTTCAGCCGAGAGACGCTCGGTGCGCTGCCTCAGCATCTCATCGAAGAGGCGGTGGAAGTTGGGGTTCAGATGCTCTGAGGTCTCCGCCAGCATCCCCGAGAGCTGCTCGGACTCCAGCACGCCCACCTCCCGGTAGAAGCGCTCGAAGAAGCGGACATGGCGCGCCTCGTCGGCGATCTGGGTGCAGAGGAAGATCCGCTGGTCCTCCGTGGGTGCGGCGTACATGATCGAAGCCAGCTCCTCCGCCACCTTCTGCTCGCCGATGAAGAACGACGACAGCCCGTACATCCGCTGGAATCGCTCCTCGGGACTGATCCGCTCGTGCCAGTCCTCCCGGTCGCGGCTGAAATCGAGCTCCTGCGTCTGCCACTGCTGGCGCTCCCAGAGCAGGTAGAGCTCCCGGTAGCTGAGAAGTTTGATGTTCGCCGTGCGATCGGCGTCCTCGATCAGGGCGGGGTCGGTCGTGGCCTGGAAGTCCGGGCGGGCGGATCTCGCCGCCCCAACAGCGTCTCTTGCCTCCATTGCTCTCCTTGGCTTGCCTGCGGCTCTTGACGAGCCTAGCAGCGGAAACTGGCCGCCCAGCCAATGCTCCTGGAACACCCGTGCGGTGCTCCTTGTTAGACCGCGTGGGTCTCCCCCGGCTTCAGCAGCACGACGTTCGAGGATGTCTTCGATTCGACCTCGCCTTTGAAGGCGGGCGCGTCCACGGCGATCGGTGGGAACGTGTCGTAGTGCATGGGGATGACGGTGGCGGCATTGACGAACTCGGCCGCGACGGCGGCGTCGTGCCGATCCATCGTGTAGTGGCCGCCGATCGGCAGCAGGGCGACGTCGATCGGGTTGCGTTCGCCGATCAGCTTCATGTCGCCGAACAGGCAGGTATCGCCGCTGTGGTAGACGGTCACGTCTCCGAGCCGGATCACCAGCCCCGCCGCCGTGCCCAGCGAGACACCGTGCTCGGCGCTGTATGGCGCCTCTTCGGAACCAGGCGCGGTGCTCGTGTGCCAGGCCGGGACGAGCTTGATCCAACCCCAGTCGAACTCGATCGTCCCGCCCAGATTCGGGTCGCTGACGGTGGGAGCACCTCGCGATTCGAGCCAGTTCGCCAGCTCGACGATGGCGACGCAGTGAGCGCCGGTGCGCTTGGCGATGGCAACCGCGTCGGCCAGGTGATCGGCGTGTCCGTGGGAGACCGCGATGTGAGTTGGCTCGACGTCCTCGGCGCTGGCCGTTGCGGCCGGGTTATTGGGCTTCAGAAACGGGTCGATGAGGACCGTCGTGTCGCCCTCGTTCAGCTCGAAGCATGCGTGACCGTGGAACTTGATCTCCATTTCAGCTCTCTCCTTTCGAATCTCCCGTTTCGCCCAGCTCGTCCTTCAGCACCCAACCGACGGCAACCCCAACCATCATTCCCATCCTGGCCTCCTCGGCGAGCAGCGTCCGAACCGCGGTAAGCCGCTCCTCCGGGTCCGGCGTCGTTGCCGCCTTCAAGAGCGCGGCCTCGTGCCACTCGCCGAACCAGCCACCCTCGGCGAGAGCCGCCGCAAGGACCCGCTGCAGCTGCGGGACCGCCCGCGCGACGATGGCCTCGGCCTCCGCGAAGTGCTCAGCCTCGGTCAACCGTTCGATCGCGGCTTGGAGACGCTCATCGTCGGGGGCCATGGGCCGGAGACTATTCCGACCCGCGCAGCGCCGAGGCGGCGAGGCCGGCCAGGCCGCCGACAGCGCCACCGACCAACCCCGCAAACGGGTCGGCGGTTGAATCGAAGATCGGCAACGCAAGCAGGACCGCGGTTGCGACCGCAACCCCGATCGAGTCGTAATCCTGATCGACGGCGTGATGCGCTTCGGCGCGGCGAAGCGCAAACCAGGCCGCGACGGCCCCCAGCGCCATCCCGTTGCCCCCGGCGATCACGACGGAGTCTCCCTGCGCGCTGGCGATCCCGCTGGCGACCAGCATCCCAAGCGAGCCGCAGGCGATCAGCAATACCGCGGTCGCGGTGCTGCCGAGACGACGCTCCAGGCCAATCGAGAAGATCGCCAGCCCGACCGAGACGACGAACAGGTAGCCGACGTCGAGGTAGGCAAACGGGGCCGTCAGCACCCGCCACCACTCACCCTGGACCGGGACCGTCAGGGCGCCAAACACCGTCAGCGGTTCACCGCTGGCCTTCTGCACGAGCAGGAGCACGGCTGGGCCGATGATGGCTGCGAGGGTGGCGTACGGACGGTGAGGCCCGGCCGATGCAAGCCGGCGGCGAAGGTGCAGGAGGCGGGACGCCCGGTCGCGGCGCACCTTCGCCTCCAGGGACCCTCCGCGCCGCTCGAGCTTCGGTGCCCGCTTGCGCAACCGCGCACCGCAGTAGGGGCACTCGGTGACGTAGGGACTGACCTCCGAACCGCAGTTCTTGCAGACCACGCTGAGCTCAGTCTCACTCATGGCCATTCGAGGATAGCCACCCCGCGGCGACCGCTTCGATCCCCCTCCGGTGAACCGCTTCGATCACCCCTCCGGTGACATACTGCGGGGACACCCAGATTCGAGGAGGAACAAGCGTGGAGTTGCAGAGCCTGACCGAGCAGAAATCGCTTCTTGCCGAGCTTTCCCCCGGCAAACGCACCCGCCTGCGGCGGCTGCTGTACGAGTTCGGGCCAGGCAACGGCACCCTCATGCTGCTGCCAATCGACCAGGGCATCGAGCACGGGCCGCGCGACTTCTTCCCGAACCCGGCCTCCAAGGATCCCGACTACCAGTTCCGGCTCGCGGTCGAGGCCGGCTACTCGGCGCTGGCCTGCCAGATCGGCATGGCGAGCAAGTACTACCCCGACTACGCCGGGCAGGTGCCGCTGATCCTCAAGGTCAACGGCAAGACCGACATCCCCTCGTCGGCCAACGCGCTGTCGACCTGCAACGCGAGCGTCGAGGATGCGGTGCGACTCGGAGCGGACGCGGTCGGCTACACCCTGTACGTGGGCTCGCCGTCGCAGGGCGAGGACCTCAACCAGCTGCGCCAGGTGCGCCAGGACTGCGACCGCTACGGGATGCCTCTGGTCGTCTGGTCCTACCCCCGCGGCGAAGCGATCGACGCCAAGGGCGGCGCGAGCTCCTTCTACGCGATCGACTACGCCGCGCGGATGGCGATGGAGATGGGCGCCGACGTCGTCAAGCTCAACATGCCGAAGATCAACCCGGAGAAGGACAAGGACGCTCAGCCTCCCTACAACGAGATGGAAGTCGACGAGGCCGAGGCGATCCGCCAGTGCGTCGAGTCGGCGGGCCGCTCGCTGGTGGTTCTCTCGGGCGGTTCCAAGGTCGACGACGAGACCGTCCTCAGGAACTGCCGCGAGATCATGGAGGCGGGCGGCAGTGGCGTGATCTTCGGC
>JBAVGD010000140.1:0-2205 GCA_049684635.1 Solirubrobacterales bacterium
GGACATCTGATGGTCGCATCGTCACCAAGGTGATCTCGGGCCCGGCAAAGATCAGCGAACGAGAGTCACCGCGCAACCGGGACGTGTCGAGTCCCGCGCGGTCGAGCAGGTCGAGAGTGCCCTCGAAGAGGGCCCCGCGTGGCACCGCCAGCTTCAGCGGTCCGTCGGCCTTTGCCCCCGGGGTTCCGGCGACCTCGAGACTCATGAGCCACCTCCCCGCCGCGACTCCTCCTCCATCTGGGCAACGTGCACCCGCTCCAGGTAGAGGGCAAATCCGGCGGCAGGCATGTCGACTCCAAAGCGCTTGAGGAGGCTGTCATAGCGTCCACCGCCGCCCAGGATGTGCCCGAGCGCCGGATCGTAGACCTCGAGAATCGCGCCGCTGTAGTAGCCGAGGTTGCGGAGAAGGCCAAGGTCGATCTGGACGCGGTCGGCTGCGCCTCGCTCCTCCAGAGCCTCGTAGGTTTCGCCGATTCGGGCGGTGGCACGCTCAACCGCGACGCCACCCAGCGCCCTGGCCTCATCCAGCACCTCGCGACCGCCCCGCAGCTGCGAAAGGGCCACGCAGGTCGCGCGCTGGTCGTCGGTGATCGTCTCGACGGATGCGAGTGCCGCCTCGAGCCCTACGACATCGTGCTTGGCAAGGCGCTCGAGCACGGCGTCCCCTGCTTCGCCGTCGATGCCAAGCTCGGTCAGTAGCTGGCGGTAGAGATCGGCGTCGCCGAGACCGATCACGGCGCGGTCCAGGCCTGCCGCATCTAGAGCGGCCTCCAGCACCTCGATGACCTCGGCGGTCCCCGCCGGCGCCGGCGCCCCAATCAGCTCCACCCCCGCCTGTACGAACTCCCGCATCTGGCCTCGCTGCGGGCGCACCGCGCGGAAGGCGTTAGCGACATAACAGAGGCGCAACGGCAGCTCGGCGTTCGGGTAGCGAGTCGCGACCAAGCGGGCAATCGGAACCGTCATGTCGGAACGCAGGGAAAGCAGCTCCCCCCGCTCGTCGAAGAAGCGGTAGGCGGCGTCGGCCGTGCGTCCATCGCCCCGTGCCAGCACCTGGTCGTACTCGATTGTCGGCGTCGCAACCTCGCCGTAGCCGCGGCTTTCGAAGACCTCGATCAGGGCAAGGTGGAGCCGGCGCAGCTCGCGCATCTCATCGGGAAGGATGTCCCGGGTTCCTGGGGGTATCGGGTGAATCGTCACGACGGCTGCTCCACATTCTCGGTCCTGCTGGGATTTCGAGGAACCCGTCGCCGATCCCCTCGAGCGTGGCAGCGCCGGGTTTGGATACGGGTTTTCAGCTCGTTCGGGCTCATGATCAGCCGCGATCTTGCTTGTTCGCACCGTTCTGAGCCATCGGTGCGACCGCGCTGGGACGACCTATGCAGGAACCTCCGTCGAGACACGGTCGATCTGGGCTCCGAGGCTTCGCAGCCGCTGGTCGATCGCCTCGTAGCCGCGATCGATCTGACGGATGTTGCCGATCTCGGAAATGCCATCGGCGGCAAGCGCCGCGATGAGCATCGCCATTCCGGCCCGGATGTCGGGGCTCTCGACTCGCTCACCGTGAAGACGGCTCGGACCACTGACGATCGCCCTGTGGGGATCGCAGAGCGTGATCCGAGCGCCCATTGCCACCAACTTGTCGACGAAAAAGAGCCGGTTCTCGAACATCTTCTCGAAGATCAGGATCTCGCCATCGGCCTGCGTGGCAAGAGCCAGCGCGATTGACGTCAGGTCAGCCGGGAAGGCCGGCCAGGGGCCATCCTCGATCTTCGGAATCGCGTCGCCAAGATCGGCCTTGACCCGTAGACGCTGCTCTGGCGGCACCACAATGTCGCGGTCGTCGATCGTCGACCGCAGCCCCAGCCGCTCGAACTGGCGACGGACCATCAGCAGATCCATCGGTTCCACGTCGCGGATGCGAACCTCACCGCCCGTGGCGGCGGCCAGCGCCATGAAACTGCCCACCTCTATGTGATCGGGTGAGATCGTGTGCTCCGCGCCGCTCAGCCGATCGCGGCCTCCCACCGTCATCACGTTCGAGCCGATTCCCTCGACCTCGGCACCCATCTTGGTCAGCAGTCGCGCCAGATCCTGAACGTGTGGCTCGCATGCCGCGTTCGAGATCGTCGTCGGCCCGGGCGTCAGAGCGGCGGCCATCAGCGCATTCTCTGTGCCCATCACGGAGGGCTCGTCCATGAAGAT
>JBAVGD010000141.1:0-8252 GCA_049684635.1 Solirubrobacterales bacterium
AGGAAGCCGAGGCCGAGCCGACCGAGATCGAGAAAGCCCACGGCCGATCGCTGTGGATTTACGAGCCGGACGCCGAGGAGCTGCTGACACAGCTGATCCCCGAGTACGTGAACATCTCGGTTTACAGGGCCCTGCTGGAGTCCGCCGCCTCGGAGCTGGGCGCCCGAATGACTGCGATGCGCAATGCGGCGGAGAACGCAGAGACGATGATGGACGACCTGACCCTGGAGATGAACCGGGCCAGGCAGGCGGAGATCACGCAGGAGATCTTGGAGGTAGTCGCCGGCGCCGAGGCGCTTGGGTGACCTGAGAAAAGGAACCAATGGCTGAGAGCAACAACGGAACGAACGTAGGACGAGTCGAGCAGGTGACCGGCGTCGTGGTCGACGCGGTCTTCCCCGACAAGCTGCCGGGGATCTTCTCGGCGGTGAAGATCGAGATGGCCGGCGACGAGGATCGCGAGGCGACCGAGCTGATCTGCGAGGTCCAGCAGCACCTCGGCGACGACCGTGTGCGCACCGTTGCGATGGACGCCACCGACGGCCTCCAGCGCGGTGACAAAGTGTTCGACACCGGTGGGCCGATCACGGTCCCGGTCGGCGAGGCGACGCTGGGTCGCATCTTCAACCTGCTTGGCGAGCCGATCGACCAGGGCGAGCCGATCCAGGCCGGCGAGCGCTGGCCAATCCACCGGCCCGCCCCCAAAGCCTCCGACCTCGCGCCAACCCAGGAGATCCTCGAGACGGGGATCAAGGTGATCGACCTGCTCGCTCCCTACGCCAAGGGAGGCAAGGTCGGGTTGTTCGGCGGTGCCGGCGTCGGCAAGACCGTGCTGATCCAGGAGCTGATCCGCAGCATCGCCGAGGAGCACGAGGGCCTCTCCGCGTTCTGCGGCGTCGGTGAGCGCTCGCGCGAGGGAAATGACCTCTGGATCGAGATGAAAGAGTCGGGCGTAATCGACAAGACGATGCTCGTCTTCGGTCAGATGAACGAGCCGCCCGGCGCCCGTCTGCGGGTCGCGCTCTCCGGCCTGACGATGGCCGAATACTTCCGTCAGCAGGGCGGCCAGGACGTGCTGCTGTTCATCGACAACATCTTCCGCTTCGTCCAGGCCGGCTCGGAGGTCTCGGCGCTGCTCGGTCGGATGCCCTCGGCGGTCGGCTACCAGCCAACGCTGGAGACGGAGATGGGGGGTCTGCAGGAGCGGATCACCTCCACCGATCGCGGGTCGGTGACCTCGGTGCAAGCGGTCTACGTACCGGCCGACGATCTCACGGACCCTGCCCCGGCATCGGTCTTCGCCCACCTCAACGCGACGACCGTGCTCTCGCGGGCGATTTCCGAGAAAGGGATCTACCCGGCCGTCGACCCGCTCGACTCGACCTCGACGATCCTCAAGCCGGACGTCGTCGGCGAGGAGCACTACCGCACAGCGACCGAGGTGCAGGAGGTGCTGCAGCGCTATAAGGAGCTGCAGGACATCATCGCGATCCTCGGCATTGACGAGCTCTCCGACGAGGACAAGCAGACGGTCTCTCGCGCGCGCAAGATCGAGCGCTTCCTCTCGCAGCCGTTCTTCGTCGCCGAGCAGTTCACCGGGCGCAGCGGCGAGTACGTGCCGGTCGCCGAGACCGTGCGCGGCTTCCGCGAGATCCTCGACGGCGCGCACGACGAGCTGTCAGAGGGCGCCTTCTACATGAAGGGCGCGATCGACCAGGTGACGGCCGACAGCGCCGCCGCCGCGGCGGCCTAGGAGCAAGCGGCTTGGCCGGCGATCAGACGTTTGGCGTCGAGGTCCTCACCCCGGAGGGCGAGGTCTTCAGTGGCGAGGTGCGCCAGGTTTCGACCCGGACCGCGGTCGGGGAAGTCGGCATCCTCGCCAACCATGCACCGCTGCTGGCGGCGCTGCGGCCTGCCGAGCTGCGACTTCACCTCAGCGAGTCGGAGACCAGGAGCTATGCGCAGGCACACGGCTGGCTGCAGGTCTTCGGAAATCGTGCCCGGTTGCTGGTCGAGGAGGCGATCGCTCCAGAGGATCTCGATGCCGGGGCGCTCAAAGAGCAGCTTGCGGATGCCGAGCAGCGCCTGTCGGACTCCGAGGAGGGAAGCGGTGAGTGGGGGCGTGCCCAGAAGGACCGGGAGCGGGCGGAGGCCTTTCTCGCGATAACGCAGGGATGAACCGGGAGCTCGTAGCCCTTGCCACGCGGCTGATCGGCTACGACACCTCCGAGCCCGAGGCCGTCCTCGAAGCAGCGGGTTTCGTCAAGGGTTGGCTCGAGGCGCGCGGAATCGAGGCCGCCCATGAAGAGGTTCGCGGCCTTCCCGTTCTGCGGGCCGAGGTGGGGCCGGAATCGGCACCGACCGTTGTCTTGCACGGCCACCTGGACGTTGTGCCGGGCAGGCCCGGCCAGTTCGACCCCAGGCTCGAGGGCGATCGCCTCTACGGGCGCGGCTCCTACGACATGAAGGCAGCGCTGGCCGCAATGCTGCTTACCGCGGCGGCAATGCGGGATCAGGAACGGGTGCGGGTGCGACTCGGGATCGTCGGCGACGAGGAGTCCGAGGAGGAGAGCGAACGCGGCAGCGACAGGTTGGTTGACAGTGGGTTCATCGGCGACTTCGCGATCACCGGTGAGCCGACCGACCTGCAGATCGGCGTCGAGGCCAAGGGGGTGCTGGCGCTGCGGCTCGAGGTCAGCGGTGTCGCGGCGCATGGCGCCACCCCGTGGCTGGGTGACAACGCGGTGCTCAAGGCGCTTGATGTTTTCCGCAGTATCGAGTCGCTACCGTTTGCCCGGCACAGTTCGGAGCTGTTCGACCGCCCCTCGATCAATCTCGGCCGGATCCTGGGCGGTGACGCGCTCAACAAGGTGCCCGACCGATGCGTGATCGACGTCGACATCCGCTACCTCCCAGACCAGGACCCCGCTGCCGTGCTCGATCAGGTCGGCGGCCTGCCGGATGCCGAGGTCATCTCTCTCTTCACGCGGCCGCCGGCCGTCGTCGATCGCGCCTCGCCTTTTGTGCGGGCCCTGCGGGAGGCTGTATCGACGCATCACGACGGCGAGCCGATGAGCGTCGGGCGCGACGGCGCGTCAGATGCCGTCTCGTTTCTCCGTGTCGGCGTCCCCGCGGTCGAGTTCGGCCCCGCCGGTGCGGGGCATCACGGGCCCGAGGAGTGGGTCTCAGTCTCCTCACTGGACGCTTACCGGCAGATCCTCGAGACCTTCCTGCACTCGATCCCTTCTCATCTCGATGATTGAGCCACCGCTCAGGAAGCCGCCACCGTCGGGGGACCACGAACCGCCGCCAGAGCGAAAGCGCTACTGGTGGCGCTTCACGCTGGCCTCGGTTCTGATCGTCAGCGTCACCGCGGCCGCGACCGCGACGAGCATCCTGCTGTATATCGGCAGCATCGCCACCGCGCTCTCGCACAACAACGTCCTCGAGAGCAAAGTCAAGCGCTTCCTCTCCCAGACGCACGGCGGCGAACCGGAGAACATCCTCATCCTCGGCTCCGATAAACGCGCCAACATCCCCGGTGACCCGGGGCGCTCGGACACGACGATCCTGCTGCGGCTCGATCCGGATCGCAACGCGATCGCGGTGATGTCGATCCCGCGCGATCTCAAGGTCGAAATCCCGGGCTTCGGCACGGAAAAGTTTAACGCGGCCTACACCGACGGGGGCCCGAGGCTGACCCTGCGCGTGGTCAAGGAACTGACCGGCCTGCGGATCAACCACGTCGTCAACGTGGATTTCCTTGGTTTCGTGCGCGCCGTCGACGCGATCAACTGCGTTTACGTTGACGTCGACCGGCGCTACTACCACTCCAACCTCGGGTTGCCGCCGTCCGAACAGTATTCGGAAATCAACATTCAGCCCGGCTACCAGCTGCTCTGCGGGAAAAAAGCGCTGGAGTACGTGCGCTACCGGCACACCGACACGGATCTGGTCCGCGCCGCCCGCCAGCAGGACTTCCTCAGCGCCGCTCGCCAGCAGGTGCCGGTCGGGGACCTGGTGCTGGGTCGCAACCAGCTGATCGACATCTTCACCGAATACACGACCTCCGACATCAACGACAAGGAAACGATGATCGAAGTCCTGAAGCTGTTCATCGCTTCGCGCAACGCCGCCATCAAGGAGGTCCACTTTCCGGCGACCCTGGGGCCGAGCTATGTCTATGCGTCCGAGGGCGCGATCCACGCAGCGATCGACAAGTTCCTGGGGATCGAAGCGAGTGCCGGGCCACGCGACTCTCTGGAACGCAACTCCGGTGGCAAACGGAGGTCCGGGGGGGCGGCGAACCGCAAGGGCAAGCCGAAGTCGGAACAGCCTCACATCAAGCCGAAGCCCCCTGGCAGCGATGGTCTCGTGCCGGCGATGGAAGCGGGCGAACTCGAGGGCGAGAGCGTTGCTCGCAAGGCGGGGCACGGCTTCCCGGTCTTCTACCCGACCCGGCTGCCTCCCGAAGCCTCCTTCGTCGAAAGCTCCACCTATTACCACGTGCAGGATCCGCGCTACTACCACTTCAAGGACAGCGATGGAAACCGGCACGCCGCATACCGGATGGTCGGCGCATTCGGCCCCTACTACGAAACCCATTACTTCGGCCTGCAGGGAATTCAGGGTTGGTCGGACCCGCCGATCCTCAACAATCCGAGCCTGACCAAGACCATCCACGGGCGCGAATACGAGATCTACGTCGATGGCGATCGCATTCCCGTGGTTGCCTGGCACCGCGGCAACAACACCTACTGGGTCGCAAACGACGTTCTCAACACCTTGACCAACGACCAGATGATCGGGCTCGCTCGCTCGGCCAACGTGATAATTCCCAAGAGCAAGGCGAAGCGGAAAGGGGTAAAGCGATGACGGGGGAGAGAGAGCCGATCGGGGTGATCGGCGCGGGCTGGGTGGGCCTGGTCACGGCTACCTGCTTCGCCGAGCTCGGTCACCCGGTGATCGTCCGCGACATCGTTGCCGAGAAGGTCGAGGCCCTGTCACGCGGTGAGCTGACGATTCACGAGCCCGGCCTCGACGAGCTGCTCGCCCGCAACGCCGAGCGACTCACCTTCACGATCGAGATGGGCCCGCTGCTCGAATCCGCGCGCGTCCTCTTCGTCTGCGTCGACACTCCGCCGACCGCCTCCGGCGACGCCGACCTCTCGCGCGTTCAGTCCGTGATCGAGGAACTGCGCACCGATGGCGACCATGTGCTGGTGATGAAGAGCACCGTGCCGGCCGGCACGGGCGCCGCGATCCGGCGCGACCTGCCGGCGGTCCCCTACGTCTCCTGTCCCGAGTTCCTCAAGGAGGGTTCGGCCGTGGCTGACTTCATGCACCCGGACCGGGTCGTGATCGGGGCCGATCCCGGCGACGAGGAAGCGGCCGGCGCCGTGGCGCGCATCTACGAGCCGCTCAGCGGCGAGCTGGTCCGTACCGACGTGGCGAGCGCCGAGATGATCAAGCTCGCCTTGAATGCCTTCCTTGCGACCAAGATCTCCTTCATCAACGAGATCGCCAACGTCTGCGAGGAGGTTGGGGCCGATGTCATCGAGGTGGCAAGGGGCATGGGCCTCGACCAGCGCATCGGCTCCTCCTTCCTCCGCGCCGGAATCGGTTACGGGGGCAGCTGTTTTCCCAAGGATGTCAGTGCACTTAAGATGCTTGCGGGCAATACGGGATATCACTTCCAGCTCCTCAACGCGGTGATCGAGGTCAACGAGTTGCAGAAGCGCCGGGTCGTCGGCAAGCTGCATGCGCGCTTCGGATCGTTGGTCGGTCGCCGGGTGGCACTGCTGGGGCTTTCCTTCAAGCCGGACACCGACGACATGCGCGAGGCATCCAGCTTGGTGCTTGCGGCGCGGCTTCAGGGCGAGGGCGCCGAGGTTGTCGCCTATGACCCGGTCGCGAGTGACGCGGCGCGAGACCTCCTGCGCTCGGTTGAGCTGCGTGGCTCCGCTATGGAGGCGCTCGAGGGCGCAGACGCGGCGGTGCTCGTCACCGAGTGGCCGGAGTTCGCCGATCTCGATTGGCGCGAGGCCGCCGAGCGGATGGCAAGGCCGCTGATCGTCGACGGCCGCAACTTCCTCGATCCCCAGGTGCTGCGGGCCGCTGGGTTCGAGTACGAGGGCGTTGGCCGCGCCGCCACGGGTGCGCCGTCCCCCGCCGACACGGAATAGAGACGTGCAGGCCATCGTCCTAGTTGGTGGGGAAGGAACGCGGCTGCGGCCGCTCACCGATTCGATCCCGAAGCCGGCGCTGACGCTTGTCGATCGCCCCTTTCTCGCGTACATGATCGAGTGGCTGGGAGCGCATGGCGTCAGCGAGGCGATCCTTGCCTGCGGCTTCATGCCCGGTGCGCTGCGCGAGGCGCTCGGCGACGGCGAGCGGGGGGGAGTGCGGCTGCGCTACGTCGTCGAGCCGGAGCCCCTTGGCACCGCCGGCGCGATCGCCTTTGCGGCTCGGGAGCTGGGTGACGACCTCGGCGATTGCTTCTTCGCCCTCAACGGCGACGTCCTGACCGATCTCGACCTGACCGCTCTGCTGAAAACGCACCGCGAGCGGGGGGCGCGGGCGACGATCGGCCTGCACCCCGTTGAGGACTCTTCGGCCTATGGCCTGGTCCGCAGCACAGACGAAGGCGAGGTCCTTCAATTCCTGGAGAAGACGGGAGAGCGGGTTCCCGCCGAGATCAATGCGGGCATGTACGTGCTGGATCGCTCGGTCCTGGAGCTGATCCCTGCGGACCAGAACGTCTCGATCGAGCGCGAGGTCTTTCCGCGACTGGCTGGGGAGGGGCTGTACGGAGTGCGGCTGGAGGGCTACTGGATGGACATCGGCACGCGCGAGCGCTACCTGCAGGCAAGCTGGGACATCCTCGAGGGGCGGGTGACGACGCGCGTCGAGCCGAGCGCCGCCGGTGTCCTCGTCGATCCCCGCGCGGAGGTGGATCCGATGGCGAAGATCGGACCCCGGGCCGTGATCGGACCGGGCTGCCGGCTGGAGGCTGGAGCGGAGCTGCGCGAATCCGTCCTGCTCGATGGCTGCAGGATCGGCGCGGGCGCCCAGGTGATCGGCTCGATCCTTTCGCCAGACGTGTCAGTTGCCGCCGGTGCGGTGCTGGAGTCGGCCCTAGTCGCTCGGGATGCAAGAGTCCCTGCCGATGCCTGACCCGCCGACCCCATACGTCCTGCATGCCGGTAGGAAGCCGGGGATCCAATGACGATGCGCGACGACATCCTCGCGATTCCCGACCACCTGCGAGACGCGCTCTGGCGAATCGAATCGGCGCGGCTCGAGCCTGGCGACGCTGCCGGGGTGCTGGTCTGCGGCATGGGGGGCTCGGCGATAGGCGGCGACCTGGCCGCGGCGGCGCTCGGGGACCGGCTGACGCGGCCGCTGCTGACGATCAGGGGCTACGAGCTGCCGAGCTGGGCGACGCCGGAGTGGACGGTGCTCTGCGCGAGCTACTCGGGCAACACCGAGGAGACGCTGGCCTGCTTCGCCGCCGCGGAGGCGCTGGGCGCAAGGCGCATCGTCGCCACCACCGGCGGCGCCCTGGCGGACGCGGCGCGGGAGGCGGAGGTGCCGGTGGTCGGGCTGCCGGGCATTCTGCAGCCGCGCGCAGCGGTTGCCTACATGTTCGCCACCGCCGCCGAGGCAGCCGCTCTGGCGGGCGTCGCGCCTCGCATTCACACCGAAATCGACACTGCCGCGGCGTTCCTCGAGGAGCGCCTGGAGGACCTCCAGAAACACGCCGCGGAGCTTGCCGCGCGCATCGACCGTGCGGTGGCGGTTGTCTACGGGTCGAATCTGACCGCGCCGGTCGCCCGCCGCTGGAAGACGCAGATCAACGAGAACGCCAAGCTTCCCGCCTTCTTCTCCGAGCTGCCGGAGGCCGATCACAACGAGCTCTGTGGCTGGGAGGGCGTGCCCGACGCCGCCCCGCTTTCCGCCGTGCTGCTCGAAGACCGCGACCAGCACCCGCGCGAGCGGCGCCGCTTCGAGCTGACCGGTGAGGCGATTGCCGCCAGCGGCGCGGAGACCATCCGGATCGAGACGGTGGGGGGCACGCGGGTTGAGCGGCTGCTGTGGGCGACGATGCTCGGCGACCTCGTTTCGCTGCAGCTGGCCGCGTCCCACGGCGTCGACCCGCTCCCGGTCGAGGCGATCGAGCGCTTCAAGGACGCGCTTGGACGAAGCCCGGATGGGAACGATTGACGAGTTGACCCCGCTATAGGGTGGTC
>JBAVGD010000142.1:0-2612 GCA_049684635.1 Solirubrobacterales bacterium
GACGATTACATCACCAAGCCCTTCTCGATGCGGGAGTTCCGGAGCAGGGTCAAGGCAGCGCTGAGACGCTCGCGCATGGCCACCGAGTCGCACAACGAAGAGGCGATCGAACACGGTGACCTCACCATCGATCCGGCCCGCCGCATGGTGACCTTGACAGGCGCTGAGGTCAGGCTCACATACGTCGAGTTCGAGATCCTCGCGGCGCTCGCCCGCACACCTGGGCGAGTCCTCAGCCGCGAGACCCTCCTCGAGCATGTCTGGGGCGATTCGCAATACCGCGACCCGCGCACGGTCGATGTCCATATAAGGCACTTGCGCGAAAAGCTGGAGGGGGACCCGAAAGTGCCGGAATTCCTCTTCACGGTTCGCGGCGTCGGCTACCGCTTCCAGCAATGAAGCGCTTTCGGCTCACCCCGCTCGGCAGCATGATCACGACGGTCTCGCTGGCGATCGGCGTGGGCACCTCGGTCATCATCTACGTCTGGGTCGTCGCGGTGCATGGCGACTCGCATGCGGCGCACCAGGTACTGATCGGGGGCGCGATCGCCCTGCTCCTGGCACTTGGAATCGGCTTCTACTTCGCACAGCTGGTGGCCACCAGGGTGAAGCGCCTCGACGACGCGGCCCGCAAAATCGCCGATGGGAACTTCGCGACCCCGATCCCCGTCGATTCCTCGGGCCAGCTTGGCCAGCTCGCGCGCACCTTCAATGAGATGCAGCGCCGCCTCGCGGAACTCGACAGCGCCCGAAAGCAATTCGTCGCTAACGCCTCCCACGAGCTGCGCACTCCGATCTTCAGCCTCGGCGGCTTCGTCGAGCTGCTCGAGGATGAGGAACCTACTCCGGAGGAGCGGGCCGAGTTCGTGCGCACAATGCGGCAGCAGATCGACCGCTTGACCAAGCTCACCTCCGACCTCCTGAACCTCTCGCAGCTCGACGCCGGCGAAACCAAGATGGCGATCCAGAGCGTCGACCTGGGACAGCTCGCCCGCGAAGTGGCGCGGGAGTTCGGGCCCCGCGCCGACGGTCGCGGCTCACGGCTCGAGCTGCGCACTCCCGCTAAACCGGTGATCGCCCGCGCCGACCCGGACCGAACCCGGCAGATCGTACGTATCCTGCTTGATAACGCCCTCACCCACACTCCGGAGGGCACGAGCGTCGCCGTGACCGCCTACGTCGCCAACCGCCATGCCGAGTTGATCATCTCCGACCAAGGATCGGGCATCCCGGCGCGTGCGCACAAGTACGTTTTCGAGCGGTTCTATACCGGGGACTCCTCCGGCGGGTCGGGACTGGGCTTGGCAATCGCCCGCGAGCTCGCCCAGCGTATGGACGGCAGCATCGGACTCACCTCGAACAAGCGCTTCACCGCCTTCAGGCTCGATCTGCCGCCCGCCTCGCAGAGGGTGGATTCGGCCGCGGCGCAAGGGCCGACAGGGGCCAGCGGGTGAGGAGGGCAACGATCGCGGCCGCGGCGCTTCTGGCGTCGCTGGCTTTCGCTGGATGCGGGGGCTCTGGCGGCAGCGCGAACTCCGTATCAAGCACCCCTGAGGGCGGGCAGACCCGGCCGCAGGTGATCGTCCAGGCGTCAACGAGCGGCTTTGATGCCGCCCGCGTCTACCGCAAAGCGGCGCCTGGGGTGGTCACGATCCGCTCGGTGTTCGACGAAAGCGGTGCCGAAGGCTCCGGATTCGTGCTCGACGACGAAGGCAGGATCGTCACCAATGCCCATGTCGTCACCGACGAATCGGGCGGCGGTCGAAAGGAGGCGAAGGCGGTCTTCGTGGAATTCTCCGACCGCAACATCGTGCCCGCGAAGATCGTCGGCTTCGATCCATTCGCCGACGTCGCCCTGCTGGAAGTGAAGCCGGACGGCTTTGCGCTCCATCCGCTCAAGCTCGGAAACGACAGAGAACTCGTGGTCGGCCAGCCGGTGGCCGCCATAGGCAGCCCGTTCGGCGAGCAGCAATCCCTGTCCGTCGGCATCGTTTCAGCCACCAACCGCTCGGTGACATCGCTGACTCAGTTCCAGATCGACGGCGCGATCCAGACGGACGCCTCGATCAATCCGGGCAACTCCGGCGGCCCGCTGCTCGATGCCGGCGCCCGGGTGGTCGGCATCAACCAGCAGATCGAGACCAACTCCGGCGCCAACGACGGCGTTGGCTTTGCCGTCCCGATCTCAGCGGTGAAGCGTTCGCTGGGCCAGCTCGAAAACGGCGGCGAGGTCGAATACGCGTACATCGGCGTCTCCAGCCAGGCGCTCTACCCACAGCTGGCCAGGAAGCTCGGCCTTGGCACCGACTTCGGTGGCCTGATCGCGGAAGTCGTCTCGGGCGGGCCCGCCGATCAGGCTGGACTAAAGGGGGGAGACGAAAAGCTCCACTTTCAGGCTGGGACCTACAGCGTCGGTGGTGACGTCATAGTTGCCGTCGACGGCCGCAAGGTAATACGCCCCGATGATCTCTCCCGTTTCATCTCCTCCTTCAGACCCGGGCAGAAGGTGACGCTGGAAGTGCTTCACAGCAACGGCGAAGGGGCCACTGTGGAGGTCACGCTCGGCAAGCGGCCGGAGAATGGGCCGACGGGCTAGGAACACGAGTGATGAC
>JBAVGD010000143.1:0-7685 GCA_049684635.1 Solirubrobacterales bacterium
CTCCGGGTCGACGATGAGAGCGGGCTGGTCGCGGTCGAAGCCGGTGTCCAGGATCGCGCCGGGATGGTCGGCTTCCAGATCCCCGCGGATCAGCTCTAGGCCGGGAGCGTCAGGCATGGGCCAGCTCTCTGGCCGCTTCGTAGGCTTCGGCGGCTTCGGGGCTCGGCTTGCTGGCGGCCCCTCCGCGCGCCCACTCCTCGGTGCCGACGGCGTTGTACCGCTGCCGCCAGCCCGCGTCCGGATCGCCTTTGATCTTGCGCTGCAGCTTGTTGAAGCCGTAGAGGACGGCCTCCGGCCGGGGCGGGCAGCCGGGCACGTAGACGTCGACCGGCATGAACTTGTCCGCGCCCTGGACCACCGCGTAGTTGGAGAACATCCCAGCCGAGGACGAGCATGCCCCCATCGCCATCACCCACTTCGGCTCCAGCATCTGGTCGTAGAGGCGGCGGACGACCGGGGCCATTTTGATCGAGACCCGGCCCGAAAGGATGATCAGGTCGGCCTGGCGCGGAGTGGAGCGCAGCGTCTCGGCCCCGAAGCGTGCGATGTCGTAGCGGGCGGTGACGATCGAGATCGGCGCCTCGATCGCGCAGCAGGCGAGGCCGAAGCCGAGCGGAAACATCGAGTTCGCGCGCGCCCAGCCCAGCACCTTCTCGAAGTTGGTCATCACGACGCGCTCCTCGACGTAGCGCTCCAGCTCCTCGCCCTCGAGGTCGCCGCGCAGCATGTCCCTAGCCCGCACCTGCCGCGCGCGCAGCCCCTGCCGTTCTACTTCCAATCGAGCGCTCCCTTCCGCCAGACGTAGACGAAGGCGATCAGGAGCAGGGCGATGAAGAGGATCAGCTCACCGAGGACGAAGACGCTGTCGGCGCCCTTGAGGATCACGCCGATCGGATAGAGGAAAACGACCTCTATGTCGAAAAGAATGAAGAGCATCGCGATCAGGTAGAAGCTGATCCCGAAGCGAAAGCCACGAGCCGGCGGGACTGGAATCCCCGACTCGTAAGCCTCGGCTTGGCGACGGGTTGCCGCCGTGGGTCGCTTTGGACGCTTCGGCCCGACGAGGTGGTTGAGAATTGCGAATGCCCCCCCAACGGTGAGGCCAAGACAGGCAAAGACGAGTATTGGGAAGTAGGTCTTCAGCATTTCGAGGTGATGCGCGAGGCTGGACTGATGGGCTTCCTGTGGCCCGCCGCGATTCGCGCGCAGCCGGTGTTATACACCTACCTTGTGACAACTTGCTACATAGTGATTTTCCGCATCAGCAAGCGGAATCCCGACCCTCTTAGGCGGAATAGCCCGTGATCGAGGTCCATTTGGCGGTCGGCTGCGCTCTGATCGTCCTCAATCTCGTGGCAGGTGCCGTCGGCGGGATCGCCTGGTTCCAAGATCGCCCCTCCGTTCCCTTCTGGTACCTGCTGCGCGCCGCCCAGGCGTCGGTCTTCCTGCAGGCCATGCTGGGTGGCCTGCTCGTCTTCACCGACCACCATGCACCGGAAGGTCTGCATTACCTCTACGGAATCCTGCCGCTCTTCATTTCCTTTCTCGCCGAGGGAGCTCGAGCCGGAGCCGCCGAGCGGGAGCTGCGCGACGTCGACTTCGAATCCCTTTCCGCCGATGACCAGCACGCCCTTGGACTTGCGATCGTCCGTCGCGAGATGGGCACGATGGCCGTCAGCTGCTGGGTGATCTTCTTCCTCGCCCTCCGCGCTGCCACGACCGGCATCTAAGGTCCTGAGCCGCGCCTCGGTTCAGGCGAGGGGGCGGTACGCGCCGCGGTGAAAGACGAGGGGGTCCCCCTCGGTTGCGGCGAGATCCGTCACCTCGCCGGTGACGATCACGTGGTCGCCGCCGGCGATCACGTCGCGCAGCTCGCAGGCGACCCAGACGAGAGCGCCGTCGATTGCCGGCAGGCCATTCCGCTCGCTCCAGGGCACACCGTCCCACTTCTCGGCCACTGGCGCCTTGGTGGCAAAGGTCCGCGCGATCTCCTCCTGACGGGCGTGCAGAACGCTGATTCCGAAGCGATTGGCTGCCTGGACAGCCAGCAGCGTGCGCGAGCCGCGATCGAGGCAGGCGAGCATCAACATCGGCTCGATCGAAAGCGAGCAGACGGCATTTGCTGTGGCTCCGGCGGGGCCCTCCGGGCCGGTCGCGCTGACGACCGTGACGCCGGTCGGCAGCATCGCCATCGCGGCGCGAAAGTGAGTCGGATCATGGAGGGTCACGATCGACCGATTGATTCCAGACCCTGTCGTGCGGGATTGGGGCCAAGCATCTAGTCAAGACAATATGATCCTCGCCCCGTGCGCCCAGTTCTCGTCACAGCTCTGGCCGTTGCCGCTGCCCTTGGCCTCAGCGCTTGTGGCTTCGGCAGCGAGGGGATCTCGATCTCCAATCAGGATCCGAACTACAACGGAGCCGTCCTCTTCGCCACCCATTGCTCTGGTTGCCACACCCTGAGCGTTGCCGGCACGCAGGGGACCGGTAACCGCGGCCTGCGGACGCAGGGCCCGAATCTCGACCAGAGGACCGAGACCTACCAGGACGCGCTGTTCGCGATCCAGAACGGCGGTTTCTCCGGCGCGATCATGCCTCAGAACATCGTTGTCGGCTCCGACGCGGAAGCGGTGGCGCGCTTCGTCGCCAAGTACGCGGGGCAGGACGCCGAAACCACACCGCGGCCGGGCGAGGGTTCCCCTTAGGACCGATCCCGACAGGGGCACGCCTCCTAACGGGACAGGCCCTTAACGTTCCGTCTCTATGCTCGATCTGAAACTGATCCGCTCCGACCCTGAGCGGGTCAAGGCGGCGCTGAAGCGTCGCGGCGCGGCCGAGGGGGTCGAGCAGGTGCTTGCGCTGGATGCCCGCCGCCGCGAGCTCCTGCCCGAGATCGAGAGCGCCCAGGCGGAGCGCAAGGCCCTCTCCAAGCAGATCGGAGAGGCAAGGAAGCAGGGAGATGACGCGGCCGGCCTGATGCGGACGGTGCAGGAGCTCAAGGACAGGATCGAGGCGGGGAAAGCGGAGCTCGAGAAGGTCGATGAGGAGCTGGGCACCGTCGCTGCGGCTCTTCCCAACATTCCTGACCCGGACGCCCCCGATGGGATGACCGAGGAGGACGCCGTCGTCTTGCGTGAGGTGGGGGAGAAGCCGAGCTTCGATTTCGAGCCGCGCGACCACCTCGATCTCGGCACCGAGCTCGGCCTGATCGATATGGAGGCAGGCGCGCGGCTCTCGGGATCGCGCTTCGCCTATCTGAAGGGGGACCTGGTTCTGCTGGAGCTGGCGCTCGTGCGGTTTGCGCTCGATGCGGTCCGGCGCGAGGGGCACGAGCCGGTCATCCCGCCGGTCCTGGTACGCGAAGAGGCGCTGTATGGGACGGGCCTACTTCCCGGCGATCGCGATCAGATCTACGAGGTGCCTCGCGACGAGCTCTTCCTCGTCGGGACCTCTGAGGTTCCCCTCGCCGCGCTGCACGCCGACCAGATCCTCGAAGCCGATCAGCTGCCGCTGCGCTACTCGGCGTTCTCGAGCTGCTTCCGCCGCGAGGCCGGTGCCGCCGGTCGCGACACGCGCGGCATCTTTCGCGTCCACCAGTTCGACAAGGTCGAGATGTTCTCGTTCGTCGAGCCGTCGGAGTCGGCGGCGGAGCACGAGCGGCTGCTGGCGATCGAGGAGCAGATCCTGACGGCGCTCGAGATTCCCTACCGGGTGGTCAGCATCGCGGCCGGCGACCTCGGGGCGCCAGCCGCCAAGAAGTACGACTGCGAGGCCTGGATCCCGAGCCAGGAGCGCTACCGCGAGGTCACGTCCTGCTCGAACACGACCGACTACCAGGCCCGCCGGCTTGCCTGTAGGTATCGGCCGGCCCACGGCGAAGCACTGCAGGCAGTGCACACGCTGAATGGCACTGCAGTGGCTCTGGGACGCACAATGATCGCCCTGATCGAGAACCGCCAGGAGCGGGACGGCAGTTTCACGCTACCTAATATTTTGCATTCCTACGGCGCTCCTGACAAGATCAAGTCACCATGAGCACCAGCGTCCGCGAGGCGAAACGGGTTGTCCTGTGCGATGACCATGAGATCGTCCGGGAGGCGATCAAGGCGCGGATGGCAAATTCGAACGCGCTGCAGATCGTCGGTGAGGCCTCCAACGGGCGCGATGTGGTGGACGTCGTCAAGGAACTCGAGCCGGATGTGCTGATCATTGACGTGGAGCTGCCGAAACGGGACGGCATCGAGGCGACCAAGGAGGTGCTGCGCGCCCGGCCGCGCACCAAGGTGATCATCTTCACCGCCCATGCCCAACCGGATCTACTGGCGCTGGCCTTGCGAGCGGGCGCATCTGGGTATGTGCTCAAGTCGGCACCGGCCGAGGACATCGCCAGGGCCGTCAAAGCCGTGACCGGCGGGGGCACTTTCCTTGGCGGCGATTTCGCCGGCGGCAAGCCCTCGGAGGTCGAGAAACTGCTCGATCTCTCGCCGCGCGAGCGCCAGATCCTCGAGCTCCTCGCCGAGGGCCTGCGGGTCAAAGAGATCGCCGAGCGGCTGGGCCTCAGCCCGGCGACCGTCCACACCCACGTCCGCAACGCGATCGCCAAGCTCGAGGTCGACACCCGCACCGAGGCCGTAGCTCTCGCCGTACGCTTCAGTTACCTCGGCGCCGGCGGTGGGATGAAATAATGCCGGCTTGAGGGGAGGGCGCCGCGGGTGGGTTAGTCGCGGTCGAGGGAAAGGGCGCAGCCGTTGATGCAGTAGCGCTTGCCGGTCGCGCCCGGCCCGTCGTCGAAGACGTGGCCGAGGTGGGCGTCGCAGTGCTTGCAGACGACCTCGGTTCGCTTCATGAAGAGGCTGTCGTCCGGGCGTAGTTCGACGTGCTCGAGGTTGACCGGCTCGGTGAAGCTGGGCCAGCCGGTGCCCGAGTCGAACTTCGTGTCGGAGGCGAACAGCTCGGTTCCGCAGCAAACGCAGCGGTACATCCCCCCGCCGTGCTCGTCCCAGTAGGGGCCGGTGAATGCAGGCTCGGTGCCCGCGTGGCGGGTCACCTTGTACTGCTCCGGCGTCAGCTGCTCACGCCACTCCTCGTCGGTCTTTTCGACTTTCGGCATAGGCCCAAGGGTACGGATCGGCGATCGTCGGGGCCACGAAATTGCGACCGTCGCTCCGTGCCCCTCCGCAGGCGCCATCCCGTTGCCGGTCACCGCCGCGTATCCCTCTCCTCCACAGGCGCTATCCGGCTGGTGGCCACTGGCCGCGTATCCATCCGCGGACGTTGCCGATCCCTCCGTAGGATGCGCCGCTGTGTCAGAAGCTTTTTTCAAGCAGCACGATGACGAATTCGTGGCCACAGAGCTGACCCGCGGCCCGTGGGACCCTGGCGCCCAGCACGCGGGGCCGCCGGCCGCGCTGCTGGGCCGCGAGATCGAGCGGGTGGACGGAGCTGAGGATTTTCAGATCGGACGCGTCACGTTGGAGATCCTGCGCCCGGTGCCGATCGGGCCAGTTCGCGTGAAAGCCCGGGTGGCGCGACCCGGCCGCAGCGTGCAGTTGATCGAGGCGTCGCTGGGCAACGAGGAAGGCGAGCTGATGCTGGCGCGGGCCTGGCGGCTGCGCAAGCAGGCCGTGGAACTGCCGGCCGAGGCGATTGCCGTGTCTGACCCGCCGCCGGGGCCGGACGACGGCGTGGCGTTCGACTTCTTCCCCACGGGGCAGGAGGTCGGTTATCACACCGCGATGGAGGGCCGTTCGGTTGCGGGAGGCTTCCTCGAGCCCGGCCCCGCGACGATGTGGATGCGCATGCGGCACCCGCTTGTTGGCGGTGAGCAGCCGACTCCGCTGCAACGCACATTGATCGCCGCCGACGTCGGCAACGGGATCAGCGCGGTCCT
The DNA here is from genome assembly GCA_049684635.1 of Solirubrobacterales bacterium. GTDB lineage: Bacteria > Actinomycetota > Thermoleophilia > Solirubrobacterales > 70-9 > VRUE01. The sequence continues at coordinate 5,891 of JBAVGD010000143.1, forward strand.
GGACTGGCGGCGCTACCTGTTCATCAACGTCGAGCTCACGGTCCACCTCGAGCGGATGCCGGAGGGCGAGTGGGTCTGCGTCGACGCGGTCACGCTGCCCCAGCGCAATGGCGTCGGCACCGCCGAGTCGGTGCTCTATGACCGCGATGGCCGTATCGGCCGCGCCGCCCAGACCCTGCTCGTCGCCCAGCGTCCCTGAGCCCCTGCCGAACGCCCAGCGTCCCTGAGCCCCTGCCGATCGCCGAGCGTCGCCGATCCCCTGCCGGGCTGGTCCCCAGCTCAAATCCACCCGTCGAAACCGGACGTGTGGCAGATAGACACTCATATACATGTTCAAGCTGCCAGACGTCCGTTTTCCCTGCGAATCAGGGCGCGGCCGCGGCTGGAGATCGTGAGGGCGGTCGTCATGGCGGAGGCCAGGGCGATCAGCGCAGCAAAGAGGAACGCCCCCTCGTAGCTGGTCAGTGCGGCGGCAACCCCGGCGACCGGCGCGCCGAAGCCCACACCGGCGTCGAAGAAGGCGGTGAACGTTCCCAGCGCCGCTCCCCGCTGTGTCTCGGGAACCTGGCCGACGACGATCAGCGAAAGGGACGGATAGAGCAGGGAGAAAGCCGCCCCCATTGCCAGCGCGCCGACCAGGGCAACCGGCAGGCTGTGCGCCACGGCGATGGTCGCCAGGCCCAGCGCCTCGACTACCGCTGCCGCCGCGGCAACGCGCGCCGGGCCGATCCGATCCGGCAGGTCGCCGCCGACCAGGCGAGTCAGCACGACCATCGTCGCGAAGGCGCCGAAGACGCTCGCTCCGTGCCCGACCCCACGGGCATCCAGGTGGAGCACCACGAAGGCCGCAACCGTCGCGTAGCCGATTGAGGCCAGCGACAGCGCCACGCCGGGGCGGATCGCCTCCCGCGCGATCAGCGGGTGCTGCTCGGTGTGCCCCACATGCTGGAGCGGCTCGGGCAGGCGGAACGCGATGAACGCCCCGACCAGCGGTGCCGCGCCGGCAAAAAGCCAGACGAGCGTGTAGCCCGAGGCGTGCAGGAGCAGCTCGCCGATCAACGGACCGAGGCTCAGGCCGGCCCAGACGGCCAATCCGTAAAGGCCGATCATCCTTCCGCGCCGTTCGGGCGGGGCGAGGTCGACGACCCAGGCGGAGCCCGCGGTGAAGACCGTCCCCTCGCCGGCGCCAAGGGTCAGGCGAGCGATGATCAGGCCCGGCACGCCGAACGGAAGCAGGTAGAGGAAGCCACCGACCGCGACCAGCACAGACCCGAGCAGGATGGCCGGCTTCCTGCCCCGGCGGTCCGCCAGGCGACCGGCCAGGGGGCGCAGGAGCAGGCCGGTAGCCGCATAGGAGCCGATCACCACGCCGACCGCGACGTTGCCGGCATCGAGTGGGCCGTGGACGTAGCGTGGCAGCACCGGCAACACGGCGCCGACAGCCAGCAGGCCGGTGAAGGTGACCGCAAAGACGCCGGCAAAGGCGACTCCTGGTCGCGGCGGGGGGTGGCTCACCGCAGCAGGCCCGCGATGTCGTCGACGACGCGATCGGGTGCGGGGTCCGCCCCGTCCGCCTGCTCGCGCGAGGTCGCGCCGCCCAGCACCAGGATCGTCTCCAATCCTGCCCGGCGCCCTCCCTCGATGTCGGAGGCGATGCGGTCGCCGACCATCGCCACGCGTTGGGCTGAGGCGATCTGCTCGCGGGCCATCTCGAAGAGGTGGGGCTCGGGCTTGCCGCCGATCTCGGCCCGCTTGCCCGATGCGGTCTCCACCGCCGCCAGCGTTGCGCCGGTGC
>JBAVGD010000144.1:0-16561 GCA_049684635.1 Solirubrobacterales bacterium
CCCAACTCGGGGGCGTTGCGTGTCTGGATCAGCCGATCGCCGATCCGGAAGCGGTTCTTCATCACCGGCTCTCCATCGGGGTTGAGACGCTCCTGAAGCCGTTCATTCAAGGCGTCGATCCCAACCGTGCCCCTGTACATCGGCGCCAGCACCTGGACATCCCGGATCGGGTCGACATCGAAGCTGCTGGGTGCGCGTTCGGCGACCACCTCGATGATCGTCTTCAGCGCGTGCTCGGCATTCGGCCTGTCGATGAAGAAGAAGTCATGGTCCTGGTCCTCGTCGGGCTGCAGGCTGGGCTGGCGACCGCGATTGATCGCATGGGCGGCGGTGGTAATCATCGAACGCGCCGCCTGGCGAAAGATCTGGTTGAGCCGTACGATCGGCGCCGCCCCTGAGTCGATCAGGTCCTCGAACGGCTTGCCGGCGCCGATCGGGGGCAGCTGGTCGGCGTCTCCGACAAAGACGATGTGCGTCGTCTCGGCAAGCCCGCCAAGGAGCACCTCCATCAGCCGCAGGTTCAGCATCGAAGCCTCGTCGACGATCACCATGTCGACCGCAAGCGGGTGACCGGGCCGGTAGCCGGGCTGACGACCCAGTGTCCACTCGAGCATCCTGTGGATCGTGTGCGCCTCGTGGCCCGTGGCTTCTTCAAGCCGCCGTGCCGCCCGGCCGGTCGGAGCACAGAGCGCGATCTTGGCATGGGCGTGCGGGGCCTCGGCGACGATCGCGCGCGTGCAGACCGTCTTGCCGACCCCCGGCCCGCCCGTGATCACCGAGACTCGCGACGCGAACGCGGCTCGGACCGCGGCCCACTGCTCCGGGGTCAGTTCGTCGTTCGGGCCGCCGTCGTGGCCTGGATCGTGGTCGAGGTAAGGTCGCGCCGCGGCCCGGCGGCGGAGCGTTCTGGCCACGGCTAACTCGCTTTCGCGGGTGGACTCGCGATAGGCCCGCCCGTCATCCACCAGCAGTCCGCGGGCCTCGACGAGCACATCGGGATCGGGCTCGCGGCCAATCAGTTCCGCGGTGCGTTGGGTCAGGTCGGCGATCGGCAGGTAGGTGTGTCCCTGCTGCTCCGCTTCGTACAGCGCAAACACGCTGGCTGCCTGCGCGCGGCGATCGGAGTCCGGCGACACGCCGGCGGCCAGGGCGATCGTGTCAGCGCGGATGAAACCGATTCCCTCGACCTCTGTGAGTCGATAGGGGTCCTTCTGCAGGATCGTCATCGCGCGATCTCCAAAGCGGCCTTGGATCCGCACCGCAAGGTGAGCCAACCCATGGGGAGCCAGCTGAACATGAAGGTGGCGGACCGCGCGAGATGCGTGCCAGGACTCGGCGGCTGCCGCGGCCTGTTTGGGCCCCACCCCGCGCAGGGCACGGAAGGCACCTTCCGGATCGCGGGCGATGACTTCGAGAACCTCCTCGCCGTGCTTTTCGACCAGGCGCTCGGCTCGCATCGGCCCGATGTGTCGAAGCGAGCTCAGGTAGGCAATGCGCCCCTGTCGGTCAAATGGATCGATCGGCAGCGCCTGGGTTGCCCGGAGTTGCCTGCCGTACTGGGAGTGCGTGTGCCAATCGCCGCGCAGTTCGGCCCGATCCCCGGCATTCAGGTGGGCGACCGGTCCGATGACGGCAAATCCGTTGCCGGACTCGACATCCTGGACATCCAGGACGCCGTAACCGTCGTCCATCGAGGTGAAGAGGACGCCGATAACCGTAACCGTGCCTGAAAAGCCGGTCAGACCAGAATCGAAAAGGGTGTCAGCGCCATTCACAAGACAAAGCAGCCGCTGACAAGACGGCGAGAACGCTACGAAAGGTCCGCGAGCTTCTCGTCCAGCTGTTGTCGCAGGGAATCGCAGACCGATTCGACATCCGGGTTGTGGCGCTCGGATGCAAGGACGCCCAGTAACACCTCGGCATCCGCCTTGGACATCTCCAACGTGATCCTTCGTTCGCTCATCGTCTCCTCCATCGGGTTGCCATCGGGGTCGGATTCGCCGAGTTTGGTCGCTTCGGGTGCTTGGTATAACCGGCGCCTGGCGTCTGTCGCCGGCAACGCGCAGGCGAAGGCCGCACCACCGGCATGCAATTGGGGCCGATCCTACCCGGCCGTTGGCGGAACTCGGCCTGGGGGGGAGCGACTACGGCCAGGACAGCCACCGTTGAAAGCGTCAGTGCGGCGGCGCGGCGTCACGCCGCATCGATCGGGCCTTCGCGGTCGGAGGGCGGTACGGCATGTGACAATCTGCCGCTTCATGGAAGCCGCGCAGATCCCGGTTCGCTTGCGGCCGCGCGGTCGCAGCGACGAGTTGCTCGGTATCCGCGATGGGGTCCTGCAGGCGCGTGTCACCGCTCCGCCGGTGGACGGCCGCGCGAACCGCGCGCTGTGCAAGTTGATCGCGAAGCGAGTCGGCGTGGCGCCGTCGCGTGTCAGTGTGGTGCATGGAGTGAAGTCCCGCGAGAAGGTCGTTCGCGTGGAGGGAGTCCGGCAGGCTAAGGTAATCACTGCCCTCGAAGGGCTGTAGACGCGTCACCGAGGACGCATCCACCTCAAGTGACCAACCAAGGCATGACAAGCCGGTACAGCGATACCGGCAAGTTGACAGGGCAATCACGCTGCGCCTACGCTGCCACGGTTCAACGACAAGGGGGACAGGGTGGCTGAGGAATCAAGCGACGCAAGCAACGAGCCCGCCGCCGGAAACGGTGAGGAGCAGAGTGCCGAGGCCGGTGGGGCGGCCCGTGAGGATGCGCAAGCCGCCGATTCGAGCGGCGGAGCGGATGGCGGCGAGGTAGCAGCATCGCCACCGGAGGCGAGCGCCGAGACGATTTCCGAGGCAGCGTCCTCCGGTGGGGAGACCCCGGCGGGTTGGTTCCAGGATCCGAATGTCCCCAATCAGCAGCGCTACTGGGACGGGTCGACCTGGACCGACCAGACGAAAGAGTCGGAAGCTGGGATCAGCACGACCAAGCGCTCGGCCGACGAGCGTAAGGCGCTTCTCGCTCGGCAGATACAGGGAGCGGCTGCTCGCGGGCTCCGAGTGGAGTCGCAAAGTGAATTCCAGGCTGTCCTGGTCGAAGGTCAGCCCGTCAATCACGTATTGCACGCGATCATCACGATCTTCAGCTGTGGTCTGTGGGGCATCGCCTGGATCATCCTGGCTGTGACCGGCGGCGAAAAGAGGGAGATGATCGTTGTTGACGAGTTCGGCAACGTCCAGCTCCAGAAGCTCGGCAAGACCTGACCCGGTCGTCCGCTTTGCGCGGATCGGGCTCCTCGCTGCCCTGGTCGTCTCCTGGGCTGTGAGGCCGCAGGGACCAGATCGGCCACTGCGATTGGCCGGGCGAGAGCTGCCCGCCCTTTGCCCCGTGAAACGACTGACCGGGCATCGCTGCCCAGGTTGCGGCATGACTCGCGGGATGGTCTACATGTTCAGGCTGAGGGTTTGCAAGGCGGCGGCGGCCAATCCATTTGCCCCACTCGCGTTCGCCCTCCTGGTATCGGTGGTAACCGGCCGGGCTACGGTCCAAAGGGTTTCTTGAACGCGGCGGCCGAGCGCCGTCCTCTCCTACACTCGCCAGCGTGGACCGTGCACTCCTCCAACAGACCCTCGCCGAGGCCGGTGAGCCGGCCTACCGTGCCTCCCAGGTCTGGGAGTGGGTGAGCGGCGGTACCGGCTCCTACGGCGAGATGACGAACCTGCCCGTTGCGCTGCGGGAGCGGCTCGAGATGGAGGTTCCGCTCTCCACACTGTCCGTTCAGGCGGAGGCGAAGTCCGACGACGGCACCCTCAAGGCGCTCTTCCATACAACGGACCACCTCCCCCTCGAGGCGGTCCTGATGCGCTATCGAGACGGCCGCCACTCGGTTTGCCTTTCCTCGCAGTCAGGTTGTCCCCTCACATGCAGCTTCTGCGCCACGGGGCAGATGAAGTTCGGTCGCAACCTCAGCAGGGATGAGATTCTCGATCAGGCACTCCACTTCCGGCGTCTGACGGGCATCGATCACGTCGTCTTCATGGGCATGGGGGAGCCGACGATGAATCTCGATGCCGTGCTGGCGGCCTGCGAATCGCTGCCGGACCTTGGCGTCACCCATCGTCGCACGGCGATCTCGACGGTCGGGTGGGTGCCGGGGATAAACCGCCTTGCCGAGTGCGAGATGCCGATTGGCCTCGCCCTTTCGCTGCATGCTCCAAACGACGGTTTGCGGTCACGGCTGATGCCCGTCAACGACCGCTATCCACTTTCCGAGGTGCTTGCCGCATGCGATCGCTACAGCGCCCGCCGCCGCCGCAAGATCTTCGTCGAGTACGTGATGCTGGATGGCGTTAACGATCGTCCCGAGCACGCGCGCCAGCTCGCCGACCTCCTCGACCGGCGGACCTACAAGGTCAACCTGATCCCGTACAACCCGACCGGCGCCTACCGGGGGTCTTCAGGGGAGCAGATCGAGCGCTTCCGGGCGATTCTCGCCGAGCACAGGCTGACCGCAACCGTCCGTCTGACCCGCGGCCGCGACATCGCCGCCGCCTGCGGTCAGCTTGCCGCGGCACCTGCATCGTCACACGACTAGCTGGCTGGTCGGCCAACTACCATGCCGTCAATGCCGACTGATGCAGTCGCCATTCCGACCCGGCGGATCCCCCCGCCCGGGCAGATGCACGCAAACCCGGCTCTGCGGCTTGCCGAAGACGTGCGCACTGAGTTTCGGGTCAGGCGCCATGGCGGCTACCCGCCGGGAGCGATGGGCTTCAGCCTGGGTCGCACGCTGCAGATGGCCCATGCTCCGCTGCCGATCCTGCTCTCCCTGTATGAGCGCTTCGGGCCGATCTTTTCCGTTCGCATCCTGCATCACCCGGTCGTCTTCATGCTGGGCCCGGAGGCAAACCAGTTCATCACCGTTTCGCATCCAGAGAACTTCCACTGGCGAGAGTCGAGCTTTGGCGATCTCATTCCACTGCTCGGCGATGGACTGCTGACGATCGATGACGCCTACCACGATCGCGCCCGCGAGATCATGATGCCGGCCTTCCACCGCGAGCAGATCGCCGCAGCCGTTGACGTGATGAGCGCCGAGTCCGAGCGCGAGATGGAGGGGCTGCGACAGGGGGAGGTCATCGACATCTACGACTGGATGCGCGGCCTGGCGATGCGGATTGCGATGCGGGCCCTGCTCGGCCTCGATCCGGACGACGCCGGCAAGGGCTCTGATGCGGCCGAGCACTTCGAGCGGGCGCTGTCCTTTTACGGGATTGACTTCCACCTGCGGCTGCTGCGCGGGCCGCGTTCGCCCTGGTCGAAGATGGTTGCCTCCAGATCCGTTCTGGACCGGATCGTCTATGGCGAGATCGCCGACCGCCGTGCCCATCCGGACACTGGAAAGACGGACATCCTCAGCCTTCTGCTCAGCGTCGAAGACGATGCGGGCAACGGCTTTTCGGACAAGGAGGTCCGAGACCAGGTCATGACCCTGATGTTCGCCGGTCATGACACCTCCACCTCGACGCTCACGTTCATGATGTATGAGCTGGCCCGCCACCCCGACGTGACGGCACGGCTTCAGGAGGAGCAGGACAGCGTGCTGAACGGCGCCTCGCCGACGATCGATCAGCTCGAGCGCGAGATGCCCTACCTGAACATGGTCCTGGATGAGGTGCTGCGGCTCTATCCCCCTGCTTGGATCGGGCCTCGGCGCGCGGTGCGCGACTTCACGTTCGGCGGATACGGCGTTTCAAAGGGCGCCTACGTCAACTACTCCTCGTGGGCCAGCCACCGGATCCCGGAGGTCTTCCCGGAGCCGGAGGCCTTCATCCCCGAGCGCTTCACCCCGGAGCGCAAGGCCGCGCTGCCGCGTGGGGCCTATGTTCCCTTTGGTGCCGGCCAGCGGATCTGCATCGGCAAGCGATTCGGGCAGACCGAGGTGAAGCTGGTCGCGACGATGTTGCTGCAGCGACTGCGCCTATCGGCGCTGCCGGGCCGCACGATGAGCGTGCGTCAGATGCCCACGCTTTCGCCGGTGGGCGGGCTGGAGATGCGAGTCACCGAACGCGATACCCCAGGAGGCGCCGCCTAGCGGCGCCGGAGGGATGATGCTGCTTGCCGTGGAGACTTGGCCGGCCATCTTTGGCGGTTTGATCCCGATCCTCGGGCTGGCGGCGATCGGCTATGTGATCGTTCGCGCCGTCCGCGACAGCGACGACGAGTAGTACGGGGCGTTACGGTCGACTCCATGCGTGTGGCGGCCGTTCAGCTGGAGGTCGAGCTCGGGAACATCGAGCGCAACCTCGACGAGTGCGAGCGGCTTGCGGGCGAGGCGGCTCGGCAGGGTGCCGAGCTCGTCGCGCTGCCGGAGTTCTTCACCACGGGTGCGGCCTTCGTGCCGGAGCTGGCGGGCGCCGCACTTCCTCCGGATGGCCCGGCGACGGCCATGCTGAGGCGTGTCGCGGCGGCGGAGGGCATTTGGCTGGGTGGCTCGTTTCTCTGTCGGGACGACGATGGGGAGGTGCGCAACGCCTTCTTCCTTGCCGGGCCCGACGGTCGGCTCCACGGTCGCCACGACAAGGACCTGCCGACGATGTGGGAGAACGCGTTTTACATCGGCGGTGCGGACGACGGGTTGATAGACGCCGGATCCTTCACGGTTGGCGCCGCGGTTTGCTGGGAGTTCATGCGCAGTGCGACCGCGCGGCGCCTCGCCGGTCGGGTGGACGTCGTCGTCGGCGGATCGAACTGGTGGAGCGTTCCCGCCTGGACACCTCGACGTCTGACACGCCGCATGGAGGAGGCAAACGCCCGCACCGCCGCACGAGCGCCCGCCGCCTTCGCCCCGCTTGTGGGAGCACCTGTCGTCCACGCTGCGATCAGCGGTGAGATCCGCTGTCGCATGCCGGAGATTCCGATCGTCCCTTACACCGGCCGGTTCGAGGGCGGCGCACTGATCGCCGCAGCGGACGGCAGGGTCCTCACCCTGCGCCGCGCTGAGGAGGGATCGGGCGTCGCAATCGCGGACATCGAGGTGGGCCGGGTACCACCCACCGGCTCAATCCCAAATCGCTACTGGTTGCATCGTCGCGGACTGTTGCCCGCGATCGTCTGGAACACCCAGCGCCTGCACGGTCGCCGCTGGTACCGGCGTCACGTGCGGGCGTCGGCGGCCCAGGCCGCCGATCGCCCTGGCGCTATCACTTGATGAAGAGCATCTCCTCGTACTTGGGGAGCGGCCAGAGATCGTCGGGGATGACCTTCTCGAGCTTGTCTGCCGCCTCACGAACCTGAGCCATAGCCGCCACCTGCGCGTCGCGAGCGTGAATCGCCATCTCCATGCCCTCGAGGCCGGGGTCCGCGTTCGCCGACTCGAGCTCGCCGAGCGCGGCGATCAGCTCGTCGACCAGAGTGCGAACCTCGCCCTCGATCGTGGAGACGCCCGACTGTGCAATCAGAGCGAGGTGGCGCAGCGCCGCCGGCAGGATCATCGTCTTGGCGATCGAGAACGTCGTCTCCGCCTCGATGTTGGCGCGGATCCAGTACTGCTCCACCCAGACCTCATAGCGGGACTCGAGCTCGCGCTTGGAGAGGACGTTGTAGTTCTCGAAGGCGCCCACGGTTTGCTCGGAGAGGACTTCCGGCAGCGCGTCGGGCGTGGTGCGCAGGTTCTTGAGCCCGCGCTGCTCGGCCTCGGCGTGCCACTCCTCCGAGTAGTTGTCGCCGTCGAAGATCACCTGCTTGTTTGCGGAGTAGGACTCCTTGACGACCTCGATTACGGCCTCGGCCGTGTCCATTCCGGCACTCGTCTTGGCGTCCAGCCTGTCGGCGAGCTCGTCGATTGCCTCGGCGACGATCGTGTTCAGCACGGTGTTGGGGAAGGCGAGCGACATGCTCGACCCCAGTGCCCGGAACTCGAATTTGTTGCCGGTGAAGGCAAACGGGGAGGTGCGGTTGCGGTCGCCGCCGTGCATCGGCAGCGGCGGCAGCACCGTTGCGCCGAGATCGAGGAAGGAGGCGGGGGTGTGTGGATCGCCTTCGCCCGTGGCGATTGCCTCGAACACTTTTTCCAGCTCGGCACCGAGGAAGATCGAGATGATCGCCGGCGGCGCCTCGTTCGCTCCGAGCCGGTGGTCCTGGCCGATGTTCGCGACCGAGGCGCGCAGCAGTCCCTGGTGCTTGTTTACCGCCTGGATCACCGCGGCACAGAAGAAGAGGAAGTGGACGTTGTCGGCCGGTGTGTCGCCGGGATCCAGCAGGTTCGTCCCGCTATCCGTGCTCATCGACCAGTTGTTGTGCTTGCCGGAGCCGTTGACGCCGGCGAAGGGCTTCTCGTGCAGCAGGCAAACGAGTCCGTAACGGCGCGCGACGTTTTCCAGCGTCCGCATCATCAGCTGCTGGTGGTCGGTGCCGACGTTCGAGTTCTCGAACACCGGGGCGATCTCGTACTGGTTCGGCGCCACCTCGTTGTGTCGGGTCTTGACCGGGATCGCCAGCTTGGTCATCTCCAGCTCGGCCTCGAGCATGAAGGCCAGGATCCGCTCCGGGATCGAGCCGAAGTAGTGGTCGTCCAGCTCGTGTCCCTTGGGGGGCTTTGCACCGAACAGCGTGCGCCCTGTAGAGATCAGGTCGGGGCGCTCGAAGTAGTACTGCTCGTCGATCAGGAAGTACTCCTGCTCGGGGCCAACGGTGGTGAAGACTCGCTGGCTCTCATCGTCGCCGAGCAGGCGCAGCGCCTTCATCGCCGAGCGCGAGAGCGCGTCCATCGAGCGCAGCAGCGGGATCTTGGCGTCGAGCGCCTCGCCGGTCCAGGATGCGAAGGCGGTTGGGATGCAGAGCAGCGCCCCGTTGGGGTTTTCGAGGATGAAAGCGGGGGAGGTGGGGTCCCAGGCCGTGTAGCCGCGGGCCTCGAAGGTGGCGCGCACGCCGCCCGTGGGGAACGAGGACGCGTCCGGCTCGCCCTGGATCAGCTCCTTGCCGGAGAAGCTGGCCAGCGCACGACCGTCGCCGGTGGGATCGAAGAAGGAATCGTGCTTCTCGGCGGTCGATCCGGTGAGCGGCTGAAACATGTGCGTGAAGTGGGTGGCGCCCTTCTCCAGGGCCCACTCCTTCATCGCCTCGGCGACGGCGTCGGCGAGCGTCAGATCAAGCGCCTCACCTCCATCGAGCGTGGTCTGGAGTCGCTCGAAAACGTCGGCTGGGAGCCGTTCGCGCTGCACGGCGACCGAGAAAACGTCGGCGCCGAACGGGTTGTTCTCGGGCTGGGTCAGGTCGAGCGCGCCGAGGGCCTCGCCGTTCGAGCTCCACTGGGCGGCGGTCACGTTCTGCTGGCGGATACGGGTCATCGCTTGGTCAGTCCCCCACTTGGCGTCGCGCCCCGATCAGGGGCGCATACGGTTGCCGGTCTACTCGGATCGAAGAACGCAAAAGCCTAATGGCAGAGCGCGAAGCGTGACTTGTACCCCCGTACAACAATCGCCCGGCGCCTTTGGCCGCACCGTCGATCAGCGCAGGCGGCTGCGAACGGTGGTGATCAGTCGCTCGACCGCGTCCTGGTCCGGCTGCACGGGCGTGCCGCGGCGCCTCACCGCCAACCAGATCAGCGCCGTTCCCAGCACCGGGCCGCCGATGCCGAGCAGCAGGAACGCGACGGGGGTGTTCAGATGGCCGACCATCCAGGCGAAGTTCATCCCGAAGAATCCGGTCAGGAAGGTGAGCGGCAGGAAGATGGTCGCCACCACGGTGAGCCAGTACATGGTCTCGTTCAGGCGCAGGTCCATCAGCTTGGCCATCGAGTCCGCGGCGGCGTCGATGCCGTCGATCAGCCGGTTGAGCTGCTCGTAGATGCGCTCGAAGTAGCGCTCGTTGTCGGGCACCAGTCCCTCCACCTGGCCGATCTCCTCGCTGATCCGCTCGAAGATCCCCCGCTGGGGTCCGAGCTGCCGCCGCATCATGGTCAGCCGCAAGCTGAGCGCTCGCAGGGTGCCCATCCGAACTCGCGCATTGCCAATGTCAGCCGAGAGGATTTGCATCCCCTCCAGCGCCAGCTCCGCGTCGTTGAGCGCGTCGAAGGCCGTTGCCGCCATCGCGTCGAGGACGGCATAGACGATGTACTGCTCGCTGCGCCCGTCGGAGCTGTAGCCGGGCAGCGATCCCGGCAGCGAGAGGCGCTCCCGGTGCACGGTCAGCAGGTAATCGCCATGGACCAGCACGTTGACCTCGTTCGCACGCAGACGGGGTACGTCCTCGCCCTCGCCGCGACCGGTTTCCAGGTAGCAGTGAAACGGGAAGACCACGTGCTGGCCGTCCGCGTGAAACTTTCGCGAGGGCAGCCCGCCTCGCTCGAAATCGAGCAGCGGCCGCAGCGCGTGCGGGGGGATGTCGAGCACCTCTGCCAGTTCGTCCTTCGGCAGGTTCGCAATGCAGAGGTCGGCCCAGAAGAAGCGGCCCTGCTTGCGCAGGTTCAGGATCCGCTCGCGCTCGCTGCCTCCCAGGCCCTCGACGATCTCATCCATGACAGGGTCGAGGCTAGAGCGGCGTCAGGACGGATCACGGGGCGCCCGTATAGCCTTCGGCACCGGCGTCCAGGCGCGCCCGCGCCTCCACTGAATCCGAGCGCCATCCCTAGACCGGAGGACTCATCCGAATGTTCGTCTCAAAGGCCGCCGTTGTCGGCGGAGGCACCATGGGCGGTGAGATCGCACAGGCGATCGCTGCCGCCGACATCCCCGTTGTCGTCAAGGACGTCGACCAGAAGTTCGTCGACGCCGCGCTGGAGAAGGCGCGCGCGGTAACCGAGGGCCAGCTCGCCCGCCTGGTCAAGAAGGAGAAGCTGACCCAGGAGCAGGCCGACGCCCGTCTGGCGGAGGTCATGGGTCGCGTCGTGGGAACGACCACGTACGAGGGATTCGCCGACGTCGATTTCGTCGTCGAGGCGGTGCCGGAGAAGATGGAGATCAAGCGGGCCGTTTTCCGCGAGCTCGACGCCGCCACCCCGGGACACGCGATCCTTGCCTCCAACACGTCGTCGCTCTCGATCACCGAGATGGGGGAAACGACGCTGCGGCCGGACAAGGTGGTCGGCTTCCACTTCTTCTACCCGGCATCGGTGATGCCCCTGGTCGAGGTGGTGGCGGGGGGGGACACCTCGCTCGAGACCGCCACCGCCGCCTACAACTTCGCGCAGGCAATCAAGAAGCAGCCGATCGTTTGCGGCGAGGTCCCGGGCTTCGTGGTCAACCGGATCCTGATGGCGACGATCGGCGAGATCTGGCGCGCCCAGGAAGACCAGGGTCTCTCCCTGAAGGCCATCGACGAGGCGATCGCGGGCGCCCAGGTGGCGCCGATGGGCCCCTTCTTCCTCACCGACCTGCTCGGCCTGGACACGGTGCTGCACGTCGCCGAGCACCTGGCCGAGTCATACGGCGAGGGCTTCTACGTTCACAAAGGTCTGCAGACGCTCGTTGGCGAAGGCAAGCTGGGAGCCAAGTCGGGCGGCGAGGGCTTCTTCAAGGACGGTGAGCAGACGATTCCGGGCGACGCTCAGCCCGACGCCGAGGAGCTGGTCGCGCTGTTCACCGGCCGCGCCCTGATCGAGGCCTGCCTGCTGGTCGAGGAGGGCGTCTGCTCGGTGCGCGACATCGATCTGGGGATGATGGCCGGGGCCGGTCTCGACCCCCGCAGGGGGCTCTTCCCGCCGTTCTGGAAAGCCGACCTCGAGGGACTCGACTCGGTGCTGGAGCGGATCGAGCAGCTCGAGGAGAAGTACGGCGAGCGCTTCGCGCCACCTGTGACGCTGAGGCGCCTGGTCGCGCAGGGCCGCCTCGGGCTCAAATCCGGCCAGGGCTTCTACCCGTATCCGCAGCCTGACGAGGGCGAGCAGGCGGAGACCGTGAAGTTGGAGACGCGCGGCGACGTGGCCATTGCCTGGCTGGCGAACCTGCCGATGAACGCGATCTCGCCCGACGTGATCCGCGACCTGGGCACGGTCTGGGAGCGCGTCAAGTCCTCGGGCGAGATCGGCGCGATGGTCATCGCCTCCTCGGTCCCGGTCGTCTTCTCGGCCGGTGCCGACATCAAGGCCTTCACGCAGATGGACGAGGCGAGCGGCGAGGAGCTCATCCACACCGCCCACGCCCTGTTCCGGGATCTCGGCGAGGGCCGCGTGGCGACGATCGCAGCCGTCAATGCGATTGCCTTCGGTGGCGGCTGCGAGCTGGCGATGGCCTGCGATGTGCGGATCGCCGCTGAGGCTGCCGTCTTCGGCCAGCCCGAGATCAAGCTCGGGATCATCCCCGGCTTCGGCGGCACCCAGCGCCTGCAACGCCTCGTGGGTCCGAGTAAAGCGCTGGAGATGAACCTGATCGGCGATGCGATTCTCTCGGAGGAGGCGCTCGAGTTCGGCCTCGCCAACCGCGTGGTCCCCGATCACGAGCTGTTCGAGACCGCGCTGATGTGGGCGAGCAAGCTCGCCGCGCAGGCGCCGGTCGCCCGCGAGCAGGTCAAGCTCGCCTCGACCGACGTCGATCTCGGCGAGGGCATCGAGGCCGAGAAGCAAGGCTTCGCGACGGCCTTCGGCAGCGAGGACGCCAAGGAGGGCATCGCCGCCTTCCTCGGCAAGCGCAGCCCCAAATGGAGCGGCAAGTAGAGACCGCCACCGCATCGACGGGCCGAAAACGTGAGATATAGACCCGTTTTCGGCCCATCGACCTTGGCGCTGATCGTCGGGCCGAAAACGTGACGCAGAGGCGCGTTTCCGGCCCGTCGATGGTCGGTGTCGAGCGACTTGCCGAGCTCATTGGCGAGTCGCGTAGCACCGTTGCGCTGACTGGGGCGGGGATCTCGGTGCCGTCTGGGATCCCCGACTTCCGCACGCCGGAGACGGGCCTGTGGGCCAACGTCGACCCCATGGAAGTCGCCCACATCGACGTATTCGAACGCGACCCGGTTCGCTTCTGGTCCTACTATCGCCCGCGTTTCCACTCACTCGGCGACAAACGACCCAACGCGGCCCATGAGGCACTGGCGGAGCTCGAGCGCCGGGGGCTGCTGGAGGGAGTGATCACCCAGAACATCGACCGCCTGCACCGTGCTGCCGGCTCGCAGAACGTCGTTGAGGTGCACGGCTCGATCGAAACCTCCTCCTGCCGGGCTTGCGGGACAGCCTTCGGGTTGGAGGAGGTCGACGGCCTTTTCAATGCCGATGGCGTCGCCGAATGCAGCTGTGGCGGGATGGTGAAACCCGATGTCGTCCTCTTCGGCGAGCTTCTTCCCGAACAGGCGATGGCGGCTGCACAGGAGCTCGCCGGGCAAGCCGAGTTGATGCTTTGCATCGGTTCCTCGCTGGCGGTCTACCCGGCGGCCGGCCTGCCTCGGCTGACCCTCGACAGAGGTGGCAAGCTGGCGATCGTCACCAAGGGTTCAACTCCCTATGACCAGGAGGCGACGTTGAAGCTCGACGGCGAGGTCGACGAGGAACTGGGCGCGGTGCTCGCGGCGCTTGGTTAGTGGTGTGACCACAAGCCTCTAGTTTCCCGCGGTTCCGGCGGGCATCGAGTTCCACCTGATCCCGGCCTGCCGGCAGCCCTCGACGATCTTCTGTGATTGCGGGCCCTCATAGGTCGCGCCGCGAGCGCAGGTCGCGCGTGCCTCGGCGCCGCACGCGGCGATCACTTCCCCGCCTGTCTTTCCGGCGACCTGCACGCGGATGCAGCCTGGCGCCGGTCCCGGCCGGCTGTCGCCGGCCGTTACGAGAAGCAGGACGGCAATGGCAGCTACGGTCACCGCGAGGACCGCAACGGCCACGTTGCGCTCGCGCCGGGTGAGCCGTCGCAGGGGCGTGTTCGCCCGCTCCCAGTGTCCCTCCAGAGGCATGGCGCCGAGGTTAGCGCCTCGTGGGCAGCCGAACGCCGACATTTGGGCGAACCGCGTGCGCCGATCTTTGGACACTCGTACGTAGAAGCCGCGCCCCGGTGGCGGAAGGGTTACGGGCAACTCCAAAGCAGGGGCGCATCGTGCCGGCTTGATTCTCTCGTGTCCGGTAGGCCCGCAACAAGAAAGGAAACACCGGATCAATGGAATGGTTGAACGAAGGCGCCAATTCCTGGCAGCTCACCGCCGCGACGCTCGTCGGCTTGATGAGCATTCCCGGCCTGGTCGTCCTCTACGGCGGCGTAATGCAGAAACGCTGGTCGGTGAACTCGATGATGATGGCGTTCGTCGCCTTCGCGATCGTGCTCATCCTCTGGTGCCTCTTCGCGTTCAAAATGGCCTTCGGCGAGCCGATGCATATCTTCGGGTCCGGCGGCGGCGAATTCCTCGCCAACATGTGGGGCAAGCCTGGATCGATCCTGAGCTCTGCCACCGAGCTCGGACGAGCCAACATCCCGCTGCTACCAGCGGTCTCCGAAGAAATCGAATTTCCGGAGTCGACGCTCGCCTACTTCCAGATCGTCTTCGCGGCGATCACGCCGATCCTGATGCTGGGCTCGGTGCTCGGGCGGATCAATTTCAAGGCGTGGATTCCCTTCGTTGCGCTCTGGACGGTGTTCGTCTACACGATCAACGCCTTCCTGATCTGGGGCGGCGGCTTCTTCGCTCAGCACGGAGCGGTCGACTTCTCCGGCGGCTACGTGATCCATCTCGCGGCCGGGGTCTCCGGATTCGTGGCTGCCGCGGTGGTCGGGCCGCGGCTGCAGCGTGACCGCGAGGTCGATGCCCCGAACAACCTGGCGATGGTCGCGGTCGGGGCCGGCCTGCTCTGGCTGGGCTGGAACGGCTTCAACGGCGGCGACTGGTACGCAGCCAATGGCATCGCCTCCGCCGCGGTGATCAACACCAACCTTTGCACCGCGGTCGCCTTCCTCGTCTGGGTCGCACTCGACTACATGACGGGGCGCAAGCCGAGTTTGATCGGCAGCGTCAACGGGATGATCGTCGGCCTCGTGGCGATCACTCCGGGGGCCGGGTTTGTCAACGGCTGGGGTGCGATCGTGATCGGTGTGATCGCTTCGACCATCGTCTACTTCGCCCTCAACTACCTGAGTCGCATGCGGCCCTTCCGCAATGTGGACGACACGCTGGGTGTGGTCTACACCCACGGCTTCGCCGGCCTCGCCGGCGGCCTGCTGGTCGGCATCTTCGCCAACAGCGCGATGGCGGAAACCACGCTGGCCGGGACGATCTCCGGCGGCGGCCTGCACCTGCTCGGCTGGCAGGCGCTGACCGCGCTCTGGGTGATCGTCTTCTCGGCGGTGAGCACGTTCATCCTGCTCAAGCTGGTCAGCCTCGTCGTTCCGCTGCGGATGACCGAGGAGGACATGGAGACCGGCGACCTCGCTGTCCACGGGCACGAGGTGTACCCCTCCGACGTGCCCTCGCTGGGGTTCCCCGACGGCGTGCCGGCGGCGCCCGCGCCCGCGCCCGCGGCTGGAGGAGCGGCCTAGGCGAGAGCCCCACCCTGCTGGCCCGCAGGCCAGACGCCGGCAAACCGCCCCCGTGCTTCCTCGGGGGCGGTTTGCGTTGTGGCGAGACGCGAACGTCCGTTGTTGACTAGGCCGCGATTCCCGGGATCGTGCGAATCGCCTCGCGCAGCACGTCAAGCATCGTCGCAACCGCGGGCGTCACGGCTGCGGCGCGGGGGGTCGCCGCAAAGACCTTCCGGACCGGGCTGCGCGGACTCAGCGCCCTGATGCGGATGTCGTCGCGCACCGTCGAGAGGGCGAGCTGCGGAATCAGGGCCACCCCGACCCCGGCGGCGACCAGGCCCTGCACGGTCTGGTAGTCGTCGCTTTCGAAGGAGACTCGCGGTTCGAACCCGGCCGCATGGCAGGAACGCACGACGTGGCGGGCGCAGGGGCTGGACGCGGAGGTCTGAACCCAGGACTCCTCGCGCAGGTCCTCGAGCCGCAGTGTCTTTCGCCGCGCCAGCCGATGCTCGGCCGGCAGGGCAAGGTGCAGCGGGTCGTCGAGGAGGTCGAAGCGCCGCATGCCCGCCCCCAGCTTCTCGCCCACCCCTTCGAACTCGAAGAGAAGCACGATGTCGAAATCGCCCCCCCGCAATCGCGGTGCGATCTCCTCGGATTCGCCCTCCGCGAGGCTGACCTCGACACCCGGGTGAGAGGCGCGAAACCTGGCCACCGCTTGGGGCACGAGCGTCGCGCCCGCTGTCGGGAAGGAGGCAATGCGCAGGCGACCGCCACGGCCACCGGTGATCGCCGCGACCTCGGCCTCGGCGTCCTCCATGCGAGCCAGGATGCCGTCGGCGTGGCCGACCAGGGCAGCGCCCGCCGCAGTTGGCCGCACGCCGCGGCGGTCGCGCTCGATCAAGGACGCTCCGAGTTCCCCCTCCAGCGTGGCGATCGCCTGCGAGACGGCGGACTGCGAGTAGGACAGGGCATCTGCGGCATCCGAGAAGGAGCCCCGCGCCACAACCTCCCGCAGGACATTCAGCCGGCTGGCATTAAGCATAAGGAAAGCTTATCTAACGGATAGGCATTAACAGTTGTACTGATACAAGGATGGTGCCACCATCGAGGCGAACTTCGTTTCGCAACTGCAAAAGCCACAAAGGAGA
>JBAVGD010000145.1:0-1509 GCA_049684635.1 Solirubrobacterales bacterium
CACCCCGCGTTCCAATCCCGCCACCTACACGGGCGTCTTCGACCACATCCGCCAGCTCTTCGCCCAGACCCAGGAGGCGCGCGTTCGCGGCTATAAGCCCGGCCGGTTCAGCTTCAACGTGAAAGGCGGTCGCTGCGAGGTCTGCCGCGGCGACGGGCAGATCAAGATCGAGATGCACTTCCTGCCAGACGTCTACGTGCCGTGCGAGCAGTGCCATGGCAAGCGCTACAACCGCGAGACCCTGGAGGTGCGCTTCAAAGGCAAGAGCATCTCCGACGTCCTCGAGATGTCGGTGGAGGATGCAGTCGGCTTCTTCGAGAACGTGCCGAAGATCGCCCGCCGGCTGCGCACGCTTCACGACGTCGGCCTCGACTACATCCGGCTCGGCCAGCCGGCGACGACGCTCTCGGGTGGGGAGGCTCAGCGCGTGAAGCTGGCCACCGAGCTGTCGAAGGTCGCCACCGGCGACACCCTCTACATCCTCGACGAGCCGACCACGGGACTTCACTTCGCCGATGTGCAGCGCCTGCTGGACGTGCTCGGGCGCCTGGTGGATGCCGGCAACACGGTGGTCGTGATCGAGCACAACCTGGACGTGATCAAGACCGCCGACTGGCTCATCGATCTGGGCCCCGAGGGCGGCGAGGAGGGCGGAGAGGTGGTCGCCACCGGCGCCCCCGAGGAGGTGGCCGGGGTCGAGGGCTCCTACACGGGCCGCTTCCTGGCTGCCCTTGTCGAGCCCGCCAAACCCAAGCCGGCCTCGGACGGGCGCCGCGAGCCCGTCGCCGCCTGACCCGCCCAGCGAGCGGGCCATGTCGCGGGGTCGGTCAACAGCGGTCGAGGGACTGCGGGCGCGGTCGCCGCTTTTCAGCGAGCGAAGAGAAGTGAGGCTCCGATTGCACCGCCGAGGTCGCCGAGCGATGCAACCCGGAGGACCGGTGGCCGGTCGGCGACGAAGAGGTGCTTGCCCATCTTCTTTTTGAGGGTCTCCATATAGCGGTCTCCGAAGCGCACTCCGAGCCCCCCGCCAAGCACCACCGCCTCGGGGTCAATGAGGTTGACGGCCGAGGCGATACCGACACCGAGGGCCCCCACCGCGCGGTCGAGGAGCTTTTCGGCCAGCGCGTCGCGGCGATCGAGGGCGTGCTCCCAGATCCCACTCGTGAGGCGATCGCGATCATGCTTTTGCATCAACTTGAAGAGGTCGGTGGCGACCCCCTCCGAGTGGCGCCGCCGCGCCTCCGCTTCCATCGCGGCGCGCCCCGCATAGGCCTCCAGGCAACCCTTTCGCCCGCAGGGGCACGGTGCGCCACCGTGCTTGATCACCATGTGGCCGATCTCGCCGGCGGCGCCACGCCCCAGCCACGGCTTTCCGTCGAGCACCAGCCCGCCGCCGACGCCCGTTCCCCAGAAGACGCCGAGGAGGCTCGAGAACCCGCGCGCCGCCCCAAAGCGAAACTCCGCTTCGGTGGCCACCTGGACGTCATTGCCGACCCGGACCTCGATGCC
>JBAVGD010000146.1:0-4177 GCA_049684635.1 Solirubrobacterales bacterium
CGTGATCCCTTCGTGGCGCTTGCGCTTGGATCTCTTGGCGATCGCGGTGCTCATCTGGCTTTGGCCTCACTCGCCCGGTCTCGCCGGGTCGCGACCATAGCTCCGCTCAGCGGAGAGATCGAGTCGCCTCAGGCACCGGACAGCGCTCGCTCGGCGTGCTCGGCGAGCCAGCGCTCCAGCTCGGGGACGGGGATCAGAACGCGTCGCCCGACTCGCACAACCCGCAGCTCGGCCAGTACGTGCTCTTCGAGGAAATCGACGCTGACCCCGAGCGCCTGGGCTGCCTCGGCCTTCGAGAGGGCGAGGCGGGCTCGCGGTCGGCTGGGCTCGTTCTGCTCGGGCACGGGGCAAGGATTGCCCGGCCAACGGAGCCGGTCCAGGTGCCCCACCCGGTGGATCCTCGGCTACCCCGCCTTCCGCCGAGCAAGAAAGCGCTGTTTGGCCTCCTTGCGCCGCTCGAGGTCGATGTCCTGCCAGTACTTCCGGATTGTCTCCAGCTTGTACTCCTCATCGGTGCCCATCACCTCGCGGTAGGACTTCTGGTCTCGGTTTCGCAGTTGGAGGAGGCTCCAGAGGGCGTCTTCGACGTTGCCGATCTCTTCGTACTTCGCGAGCAGGTAGCGCTGGGCGTCCTCGCGCCTTCTCTGCGCCTCTGGCTGCACGGTCCTCTGGCGTAGGCGGGCACGGCGCCGGTGGTCGCGGAGAAGGGCTGCCGCGTTCTTCTCCTCTTCGTGTGCTTCGACGAGTTCGGCTCGCTCCGCCTCTCCTACTTCGCCTAGCCGCTCGCCAAGCTGCGGGTCAAGCCGGGCAAGGTGGGCGATCCGCTCCTCCGTCAGCTCGGGCTGAAGGCCGGCCATAAAGACCTTGCCCGGGCAAAGAGAGCACCAAAAGCCCTCTACTGAGCCCGGCGTCTCAGCTCGATGAGTGAGGATCGCGCCGGCGGGGGCATTGCCGGCGTAGTACAGATCGCGTTCTGGGTCGAAGTCCCGGCCGTGTTCCTCGGCGAGGTGTTCGCGCATGAAGTCGAGGGCGGCCTCGGATGGGGGCGCGGTCTCTGCATCTCCGACCATCTGCCCAGGGTAGGCAGGACGGCTGTCGGCAAAGTGGGCCGCCGAATAGTCCCCGCCGGGAGCGCGGTGGGCAATGTCGGCAGCTTGCTATGCCCGGGCATACGGCTCTGTGGGGGGGCAAACGGCTGGTTCCGTGCCGGCAAAAGCCAGGGCACAGGATGTCGACAACCCGGCAAAGCGGGCTTTCGTGCGGGCAGTCGCGGCAATACTGGGCAGAAACACGGCTATGCCGGGGCGAAGCCCTCGTCTGCCCCGGCAAACAATGCCCGGGCAGGGCGCCTGATGCCCTGGCAGAGCGTCTCTTTGCCACGGCTAGCCTCGCGAAAGCCCGGGCAAGGCCAGCCCCTGGCCTCGGCATACGGGTAATGCACGGGCAAAGGCCGGCATTCGGGCGGAGGGGCTATGCCCAGCGATGGATCATTAGACCGACGCTGCGGACATGACTGCCCTGGTCGATCCGCGGCTCCGCTCTTCAGAAATCCACCGGGTGGAGCACCTTCTGATCGAAGAAGGACGCACCTACGGTCGCGCCGATGCCGAGGCAGCGGCACAAAACCGGACAAGGCCACAAGGCCCCCAGCGAGCGCTGCCCGATCTGCAGGCAAGCGATTCGGCATCCAAGGGTGGGTCGGCGCAAGAGCTACTGCTCAAACGCCTGCCGCCAGATTGCCTTCAGGCGTCGGCGGGGCGAGGGGGAGAAACGCGGACTCGTTCGCCTGGTGCAGGCGGACGCCCGCGAGTTCCTGGCAACACTGCCCGACGAGAGCATCGATCTGATCGTCACCGACCCTCCCTACGCATTCGAGCGCGGCGACACGCACTTTCGCCAGTGGTTCGAGGAGCTGGGCGACGATGCCTGGCCCGAGATTCTCACCGCGCTCTACCGCATTCTCGCCCGTGATCGGCACGCCTACCTCTTCTGCGACTGGCGCACCCAGCGGATTTTTGAAGACGCCGCTGAGGATGCGGGCTTCAAGGTGCACCGGCCCCTCGTCTGGGACAAGGAATCGCCTGCGCTCGGCGGCGCCTGGCGCTCGCAGTACGAGTTCATCCTGTTTTTGGGGAAGGGGCATCGCCCCGGCAACTACAAGAACCGGGGCAACGTGCTGCGCGCACCGCGGGTGGCGCGTGGCTACCCGACCGAGAAGCCGCTGCGGATCATCAAGTCGCTCATCAGCCAGTCAAGTCTCAGCGGCGAGCTGGTTCTCGATCCGTTCTGCGGCTCGGGGAACGTGGGACGGGCGGCGAGGGCACTGGGGCGAAGGGCGTTGCTGTGTGATGTGGAGGCGGGGTTTGCGGCGGGGCGATTACGTCTCGGCTGCGAGATGTTGGCGGGCGCGACGGCGTGACGAAACGATGCTTGAGCAGGCCCTGTTTTGTCCCGTGCTTGACGTCAGCTGGGTGTAGGCCGCTTCCAACCAGATAGATTGCCGGTGAAGTCTCGTCCGTGGCAGAGGAGAGTTTCGTGTCGCACTGCCAGAAGCATCCGCGAATGCGCCCAATGATGCTTGGTGTTGGGGCGCTGCTGATTGCGGTTGCGCTCACGGGCTCCGCTCGCGGCCAAGACCTGAACGTTGCCCTCGGCAGCGCCGAATCGCGGGCCGCAGATGCCGAAGCGAAGATCAGCGAAGCAAATGCACAGCTGGTGCCGGCCAAGGCTCGTTATCTCGCGATAACCCGCCGGGCCGAACCAGCCCAAAGGGCGGCGCACCTGGCTGAGCTACGCGCCGATGGCATACAGGCCAGGTTGGCCGATCGGCGGCGGAACGCAGCGGCCCGGATAGCACAACTCGAAACTCGCCACGAGCAGGAAGTAGACGATCACGACGAACGGGTAAAGACCAGCCTCGGCTTTGGCTTGGCGGCATTGGTGGTCGGCTTGATCACCTTGGCTTGGGGCTGGTTCCGAGCATCTGCTGCCGTGGCATGGCTGACGGAGCTATCCCTCGCGCAGGCGGTTGGGTTGTGCGTGTTCGGGGGCCTAATGCTGCTGATCATCGGAGCAGCGCTATTCGGATCGACCGGAGTCGCAGGTGCCCTTGGAGCCCTTTTCGGCGTCCTGGCCTTTGCCCTCCCCGTGGTCTTCCTCCTCGCTCGTCACTCGGTGCAGATTCAGCGAGCCCGCGCCAAGCCGCTGCTTAAACGAGAGCGCTTGCCCACATGGGTGAGTACGACGGTTGCCGCGGCGATGGGACTGGTGGTCCTTATTGGGTTTGGTGGGGCGTTGTCTGCAAGCCAACCAGAAGCCGTGCTCGTCTCGGCCCAGCTTCGAAATCGGGCATCTCCGCTCAAGAGCGGTCCCACCGCCCACCGGCTGAAACAGGCAGAAGCCGAAGCCGCAGTGCTGCAGGCCACGGCGTCACGGCTGAGTGCCAAGCAGGGCGCTGCTCAGCGAGGCCTGACCAAGGCACATCAACAGCTGAATCGTGCCGAAAGTCAGCTCTCTCGTGCTCACCGTGACGAGCGCCGTTACAGCAGCCAACTGGCGGCGCTTGAAAGACGGGAAACACGAGAAGCTGAAAGACGTGCCCGGGAAGAAGCTGAAGAAGCAGAAGAAATCGAAGAAGAATCGAGCCCGGAATGCGATCCCAACTACAAAGGCGCATGCCTCGACCCGAACGCCTCCGACTACGACTGCGCCGGGGGAAGCGGCGATGGTCCCTACTACACCGGTGAAGTGATTGTGGTGGGCGAAGACCACTACGGGCTCGACGCCAACGGCAACGGCATCGGTTGCGAGGGGGAATAGGCGATGGGACTGAGCTTCAAGATCGCGCCTGGAGTCAGGATCCGTGCATCCAGTCGCGGGTTGAGCGCGGGTGTGGGGCCACGAGCAGCGCGTGTGCACGTCGGCACTCGCGGCGTCGGGGTCTCAAGCGGCGTTGGTCCCTTCTCGGGCTATACGAGTCTCAGCGGCGGTGGGCGCCGAAGCTCTGCTGGGGGTGGACAGCGAAGGACCTACGGCCCCACGAAAGCGGAGATCGCGGCCCAAGAACGCGAACGTCGCGCGGCGCAGCGCGAAGCTGAGATCAATGAGGTGCAAGCACGAGAAACGGCGCTTACAGGCGTGCATAAGCAGAGCCTCCCGAAGGCCACGCGAGTCGAGC
>JBAVGD010000147.1:0-2374 GCA_049684635.1 Solirubrobacterales bacterium
TTCGGGTCCCGCTCCAGGGTGCGGCGGGAGGTGGCGAGGATCAGCTCCGGGTAGGGCGGGGCGCCGTAGCGATCGACTCTGAAGATGCGAATCGGGATGTGCTGCCGCCGCAACGCGACCCCCTCCGCATTCCAGAAGCCGGTTGCCGCGTCCACGTTGCCGGTGGCAAGCGACGAGACGGCGTTGAAGCCGATCGTCACGCGATGAACCAGCGCCGGGTCGCCGCCATCCGCCGCAACCTCGGAATCGACGACGGCATTGTCGGAGGGGAGTCCGGTCACGCCGACCGTATGGCCCTGCAGGTCACGGGGGCTGCGCACCGGTCCATCTCCGCGGGCGATGACCGAGGCCAGCGGGCGCTGGACGATTGGCATCGCACCGAGGACGTCGAGCCCGCGCTCGCGGGCGATGCCAAGGTCATGGATGTCAAGGATCGCGAACTGCGTCCGGCCTGCCTCAAGAAGCTTCGGGGCGTCGGTCGAGCTGCCGGGCTCCCTGATGCTCAGCTTGATTCCCGCGGTGCGGTAGTAGCCCTCTCGCAGCGCTGCGTAGATACCCGAGTGGACGGCGTTTGGGGTGAAATCGAGAACCAGCGTCGCGTCTCGGAGGCCGTTCGCGCCGCCGCCATCCCCGCAACCGGGGACGGTGGCAAGAAGCAGGCCGGCGACCAAGATTGCGAGAAGTCGCTTCATTTGGGTCGTGAAAGCTATTCGGTCGGGCCGATCCGGATAGACTGCCGCAGCTTGCCGAATAGGGACCGAGGAGCATGAGGAGGAGAGACGTGCAGGAACGAGGACTAGCGGCATATCTCGCTGAGTTGATCGGCACTTTCTTGCTGGTGTTCTTTATCGCCAGCGTGGTCGTTTTGTTTGTGGCGACCGGGAACCAGGCGCAGTTCGGCTCGGACTTCGCTGTCGTCGGTCTCGTCCATGCCTTCCTGCGGTTTGGCTTGGTCGTGATGTTCGGCGTGGTCAGCGGTGGCCATTTCAACCCCGCGGTCACGCTGGCCGTCGCTGCGATCAGGCGAATCTCCCCGGTCGACGCCGTGATCTACATCCTCGCGCAGCTTTCCGGCGGGGTGCTGGGGGCGCTGCTCGCCAAGGGACTGCTCCTCGACGAGGGTCGCGCCACCCACTACGGCGCCGCACAGGTGAGCGGGCTGCTCGGCGGCAACTTCCAGGGCGCGATCGTGGAGGCCGTTGGCACCTTCTGCCTGGTGCTGGTCATCCTCGCCGCCGTCTTCTCCAAGAAGAGCGTCAAGGACTGGGCGCCGCTCGCGATCGGCACCACGCTTGGCTTCATCGTCATGGTCGGGGGACCGCTCACCGGTGGCTCCTTCAACCCCGCCCGCTGGTTCGGGCCGGCCCTCGTCGGCAACGAGTGGGGGGGCGTCTGGCCTTACCTCGTGGGCCCAATCGTGGGCTCGCTGCTGGCAGCGGCCGTCTTCAAGTTTGTCCTCGAGCCAGGTGGCCCGGCGCCCACGGAGACGCCGGAGCGGGTCAAGCCACCGGTGACCAAGCTGGGCTCGTCAGCCACCAAGCCGGCCTCGCCAGCCCCCAAGGCGGACTGAGACGCCTCATATATGCGGACCGCCGGGCCTTGACGGCCCGGCGGTTGCAGTAGCTTGAGCCTCGTGCGCAGGGTCACTTTCTCGCGGAACTACACCCTCTCGCTCTCACGCACGTGCCAGTGCTACTGCAAGTACTGCGCGTTCGCGACGCACCGCGCTCACATCTACGCTCCCGACGAGGTTGAAGCTCGCCTCGACGAGGCAGGCCGGCGCAACGCCAAGGAGCTGCTCGTGCTGACGGGGGAGCGCCCCGAGGTCAACCCGGAGATCGCCGCGCGACTGCGCGAGTGGGGTCACGACGACTTCACGTCCTATGTGGCGTGGGCCTGCGAGCGGGCGTTGGAGCGCGGGATCCTTCCTCACACCAATCTCGGTGTTCTCGACCGCGATGAGCTCGCTCGCCTGCGCGAGGTGACGGCTTCTCAGGGCCTGATGCTGGAGTCCATTTCCGAGCGTCTGATGGAGACCGTTCACGCGGGCTCTCCGACCAAGCACCCCGCCCGGCGCTTGGCCACGATCGAAGCTGCCGGCGAGCTGAAGATCCCCTTCACCAGTGGCATCCTGGTTGGGATCGGGGAGACCGAGGAGGAGCGGATCGCATCGCTGGAAGCGCTTGCGGCGATTCACGACCGCTACGGGCATCTGCAGGAGGTGATCCTCCAGAACTTCGTCCCGCACCCTCGTTACTACGGCCGCGAGGTCGCCGACATCGCCGACCGCGCTGCGCTGGACAGGTGGAGGGACAACGGACCCTTCTCCTCCGGAGCAACAGCTGGGGAGGCTCCAGAGGAGAAGGGTCCGTCG
>JBAVGD010000148.1:0-5755 GCA_049684635.1 Solirubrobacterales bacterium
CCCTTCTCAACTTGACCGAGCGGCCTCTTAGCGAGCGCGATGGACCGCGCGATGAGTGCGGTGTCTTTGGCATATACGCACCCGGGCACGACGTCGCCCGTCTCACCTACTTCGGGCTCTACGCGCTTCAGCACCGCGGCCAGGAGTCGGCCGGGATCGCCACCTGCGAGGGCGGGCACATCACGACGCTGCGCGACTCCGGCCTCGTCTCCCAGGTCTTCGACGAGGAGAAGCTGCGCGCGCTGGAGGGCGACATGGCGATCGGCCACGTTCGCTACTCGACCACCGGCGGCGGCGGCTGGGAGAACGCGCAGCCGGTCTGGCGCGACGACGGCCGCGAGCTGGCGCTCGCCCACAACGGCAACCTGACCAACGCGGTCGAGCTGTGGGGCGAGCTGAAGGAGCGCGGGATCTCCTTCCGGGGCACCTCAGACTCCGAGATCATCGCGGCGCTGCTGTCCTCCAGCGACGGCAGGTTCATCGAGGACGTGGTCGCTGACGTGATGCCGCAGCTGCGCGGCGCCTACTCGACCGTGGCGATGACCAAGCACGCCGTCGTCGCCTTCCGCGACCCACACGGGGTGCGACCGCTCTCGTTGGGCCGGCTCGGCGACCGCTTCGTGGTCGCCTCCGAGAGCTGCGCCTTCGACATCATCGGGGCAAAGCTGCTGCGCGAGGTACGGCCTGGAGAAATGGTTTCGCTCACCGAGCGCGGCCTTGAAACCCGCCAGGTGGTCCGTGCCGCGCGGCCGGCGATGTGCGTCTTCGAGCACATCTACTTCTCCCGGCCGGACAGCCGCCTCGAGGGCAAGGTGCTGCAGCAGGTGCGCGGGCGGATGGGCGAGATCCTCTGGCGCGAGGCGCCGGTCGAGGCCGATCTGGTGATCTCGGTCCCCGACTCGGGCAACCCGGCGGCCGCCGGTTTCGCGCGCGCTTCCGGGCTCCCCCGCGACGACGGGCTGATCAAGAACCGCTACGTCGCCCGCACCTTCATCCAACCTGGACAGGAGCTGCGCAAGCACGGCCTGCGGCTCAAGTTCAATCCCCTACCGGAGATCGTCGCCGGCAAGCGGATCGTGGTGGTCGACGACTCGATCGTCCGCGGCAACACCACACGCCAGATCGTCGGCATGCTGCGGGACGCCGGGGCCAGCGAGATCCATCTGCGCATCTCGGCGCCCCCGATCCGCCACCCGTGTCACTACGGAGTCGACATGTCGACCCGTGAGGAGATGATCGCCCACAAGCGCACGATCGACGAGATCGCCGACGAGCTCGGCGCCGACTCGCTCGCCTACCTCTCCATGGCGGGCGTCTACGAGGCGATCGGCACGCCACCGGAGGATCACTGCGACGCCTGTTTCACCGGGCGCTACCCCCTGGGGGACCCGGAGCGGGCGAACGGGAAGTTCGCCCTCGAGCAGATCGCCGTGGTTCCCGCAAGCAGCTAGCTTCCAGCCGGTGAGCGACAGCTTCAAGCTCGTGGTGCTGGCCTCCGGGACGGGGACGAACCTGCAGGCGATCATCGATCGGCTGCACGGACGGGACGCCATTGAGATCGTCGGCGTGGGATCGGACAAGCCGGGCGCCAGGGCGCTGGAGCGGGCGCGTGCGACCGGGATCGAGACCGCGGTCTTTCCCCGCGACGGTTACGCCGACCGTGAGTCCCGCGACGCCGCGATGGCCGAGTGGATCGAGGAGCAGGAAGCCGACCTCATCGTCCTCGCCGGCTACATGCAGCTACTGAGCCATGGATTCGTCGAGCGGTTCCGCAACCGCATCGTCAACATCCACCCCGCGCTGCTGCCGTCCTTCCCGGGACTCGACGCGATCGGCCAAGCGCTTGCCGCGGGCGTCGAGGTCACGGGCGTCACCGTGCACTTCGTCGACGAGGGAATCGACACCGGCCCGACCATCGTGCAGCGCGAGATCCAGATTCCTGAGGACCGCAACCGCGAGGAGCTCGAGGCGTCGATCCACGCCCTCGAGCATGAGCTCTATTCCGAGGCGATCCGCATGATCGCGCGGGGCCAGGTTAGGATCGACAACGGCGAGCAGCGCGTGATCGTCGTCGATGAGTGAGGCCCCCGCAGACACCCAAGCCGAGACCGTGAGCGACGGCGCAATCCGGGTGCGCCGAGCGCTGATCTCCGTCTCCGACAAGACGGGGGTTGCGGACTTCGCCAAGAGCCTGGCGGCACTCGGCGTCGAGATCCTCTCGACCGGTGGCACTGCGGGCGCCCTGCGCGAGGCCGGCCTGGAGGTGAGCGACGTCTCCGACTTCACCGGCCAGGAGGAGATTCTTGGGGGCCGCGTGAAGACGCTGCATCCCCGCCTCCACGCGGCCCTGCTGGCGCGCCGCGCCGACGAGGAGCACATGGCCACCCTGGACCAGGAGGGGATCGGGCCGATCGACCTGGTCTGCGTCAACCTCTATCCCTTCGAGGAGACCGTGGCGCAACACGACGTCGACCCGGCCGTTGCGATCGAGAACATCGACATCGGCGGGCCGACGATGATCCGCGCCGCGGCCAAGAACCACGAGAGCGTCGCGGTCGTAGTCAAGCCGGAGTCCTACGACGCCGTCTGCGCCGAGCTGGAGGAGTCCGGCGGTGCGATCTCTGCCTCAACCCGGCACTGGCTGGCGAACGAGGCCTTCGCCCAAACTGCGCGTTACGACGCCGCGATCAGTCGCTGGTTCTCGACGGAGTACGAGGACTTCCCCGAACACCTCACCGTCGCTTACGAGAAGGAGCTCGACCTCGCCTATGGCGAGAACCCCCACCAGCGCGCCGCTCTGTACTCCGAAGCCGGCTCCCGCAGCCACATCCTCTCCCGCGTCGCAAAGCTGCACGGCCGCGCGCTGTCTTTCAACAACGTGCTGGATCTCGACTCCGCGCGACGGTTGACAGCCGACTTCGACGAGCCGGCCTGCACGATCGTCAAGCACAACAACCCCTGCGGTGTGGCAATCGGGGAGGACGCGCTCGATGCCTACGGCAAGGCACTCGCCTGCGATCCGATGTCGGCGTTCGGCGGCGTGATTGCCCTCAACCGCCCGATCGGCGTGGAGCTGGCGGAGGCCCTGCACCAGAACTTCGTTGAGGTGCTGATCGCGCCGGGCTTCGAGGATGGCGCTCTGGAGATCCTTCAACAGAAGGAGGCGATCAGGATCCTCTGCGACGAGGAGCAGCGGCCGCCCGACCCCGCCGAACGCGACATGAAACGCGTGCGCGGGGGGCTCCTGATCCAGGATCGAGATGGGGATCCCGAGCCCCGCGAGCTAATGCAGGTGGAGACGAAGACCGAGCCGACCGAGGAGCAGTGGCGCGACATGCTCTTTGCCTGGACCGTCGTCCGCCACGTCCGCTCCAACGCCATCGTGATTGCCAAGGGCGGTGCGACGCTGGGGATCGGCGCCGGTCAGATGAGCCGGGTCGACTCGGTGCGGATCGCGATCGACAAGTGCCTGGACGCGCGAGACGAGGAGGCGGAGGCGCTCCTCGCCGGATCGGCGGTCGCTTCAGATGCCTTCTTCCCCTTTGCCGACGGGCCGCAGGCGGCGATCGAAGCCGGCGCGACGGCCGTGATCCAGCCCGGTGGCTCCAAACGCGACGCCGAAGTCATCGAGGCCTGCGACGCCGCCGGCGTCGCCATGGTCTTCACCAAGCACCGCCACTTCCGCCACTGACGGGGTTGCGACAGGTTCCTGGTGAGCTCGCCCTCTCGCGCGCTTGACGGCTTGACGAGCTAACATCCACAGTGAGAAGGACCGTTAGATTGCGAGTCAGACGGCATCTTTCTTCCTTTCGAAATGGCCCGCTTCGGCGGGCCATTTTGCGTCCTCAGCCAACAGCCGACCTCAGATAGCCGTTTCCTTCTGCAGCGAACTGGCGCGCTCGACGTGGTCGCAGACCTCT
Organism: Solirubrobacterales bacterium; assembly: GCA_049684635.1. Lineage (GTDB taxonomy): Bacteria > Actinomycetota > Thermoleophilia > Solirubrobacterales > 70-9 > VRUE01. Next base: position 3,921 of record JBAVGD010000148.1, read on the forward strand.
CCCGGGCTGTCGGCCATGACAAGGAGTCGCTTGTCCTCGGTGGCGATCAGCCCCTCGTCCTCGAGGGCACGGTCGAGCCAGTCGAGCAGGGGACGCCAGTGCTCGGAGTCGACGAGGATCGTCGGGAAGTGCTTGATGCGGCGCGTCTGGATCAGGGTCAGGCTCTCGAACATCTCGTCGAGGGTGCCCAAGCCACCGGGGAAGATGACGAAGGCACGGGCATAGCGCACAAACATCAGCTTGCGGGCAAAGAAATAGTGGAAGCGGAGGGCCCGGTTGACGTAGGTGTTGGTGTGCTGCTCGTGAGGCAACTCGATATTGAGGCCGACCGAGAGGCCACCGGCTTCGGCCGCGCCGCGATTGGCGGCCTCCATCAGGCCGGGACCGCCGCCCGTGATGACCGTGAAGCCGTGCTGGGCGAGGCAGGCCGCGGTCTCGCGGCAGAGCTTGTACCAGGGGTGGCCCTGCTCCACCCTGGCCGAACCGAAGATGGAGACGCCGTCGTCGATGTCGCGCAGCGCGTCGAAGGCGGAATCGATCTCGTCGTGGATGCGAGCCAGCCGGAGCTCGTCTTCGGCCTCGACATCGCTGGGTACGCGGAGTAGCCGCTCGTCGCGCTTCGCCCCCAAGCTTCCGTTGGCCCCGGCCAAAGTGCCCCCGGCGGGATTCGAACCCGCGCCGCGCGGCTTAAAAGGCCGCCGCTCTAACCAACTGAGCTACAGGGGCGAGGGGCCCATGGTAGACGGGTACGGAGTGACGCGGCGACCTCAGGAGAGCTCTGGGAGGCCCTGCTCGGGGGTCGAGGCCTGGGCGTGTGTCCGGCGGGGGATGCGACCGGCGCTGCGGGCGTCGTATCCCGCCTCCACCGCGCGGCGCAGGGCGCCGGCCATCCTGGTCGGCTCTTCGGCGCCGAATATGGAACTCGCGACCAGCACCGCGTCACAGCCCAGCTCCATCGCCAGGGCGGCGTCGGAGGCCGTTCCGATCCCGGCATCGAGGATGACCGGAACGCCGGCGCGCTCGACGATGATCGTGATGTTGTACGGGTTTCGGATGCCGGCGCCGGAGCCGATCGGCGAGCCGAGCGGCATCACCGCCGCACAGCCCGCCTCCTCGAGGCGACGGGCGAGGATCGGGTCGTCGTTGGTGTAGGGGAGGACGGTGAAGCCGTCGGCGACAAGCGTTTCGGCGGCGTCGAGCAGCTCGACCGCGTCGGGGTAGAGGGTGCGATCGTCGCCGATCACCTCCAGCTTGATCCAGTCCGTTTCAAAAGCCTCGCGGGCGAGCTGCGCGGTGCGCACCGCGTCGCGGGCGGTGAAGCAGCCGGCGGTATTCGGAAGGGCAAAGAGGCCCAACCGCTGGATCACGTCGAGCACCGATCCCTGTGCCCCGGGATCGACCCGGCGCAGGGCGACGGTGACGATCTCGGTGCCGGACGCAGTCAGCGCCTCCTCCATCTGCTCGAGGGACCGAAATCCCCCTGTCCCGGCGATCAACCTCGAGGAGCACTCGCGCCCGCCCAGCTCCCAGGTTTCGGCGCCCCCCTGGATCGCGGCAAGCACCTCGACCTTCTGACCATCGCTCAGCGGCGTCGATCCCCAAGCCGCGCGAGGGACCACCTCGCCGTCGAGCGCGACGGCGATCCCCCTCGCCTCCTGGTCCGTTCCACTCTCGCGCACCGCGTCGGCAAGGCTGGCGCCGTTGGTCAACTCCCGCGCCTCTCCGTTCAGCTCGATCCTCATCGCTCGGTCATCGCGTTAGCAGTCACTCGACGGCTCATCGCACCGCCCTCGCGGCGCCCTGGGCGAGTCGCTCCGGGCTGGCCGCGGCCACCG